>NZ_BMOL01000028.1 GCF_014647055.1 Deinococcus aerolatus
AGTTCGCCGCCCGCTATCATTCCGCTTAGAAGTGCTTGACCACTGGTCCTGAGTTATGGGTTCACTCCAACTATTCTGTCATTTGCTCTAACGGCATGACGAGCGTGAGCAGGTGCTGGACAGTACTCATGTACTTCCTGAGTTGCCAGTGATGTAGGCCAGGAAAGCGCGGATGGCCTCGCTGTAGACCCGCAGCGTGTTGGGGCTGACCCGTACCCCGGCAGCCCAGTGGGTGGTTAGGCAGGCCTCGGTCAAATCCCAGAGCGCGTGGCCACTGCCCTTCCAAGAACTCGCGTATGCGCCGGGCGCGCAGGTTGCCGCAGTGCAGTCGCACCAGCCACGGCGGCGGCGCGTCCAGGGCCAAAAGGATGTGCGCTGCCGTACTGCTGCCCGCCCTGATGGGGGTTGTGGCAAGTTGCCGGGGGAGGGTGACCCGGTGCTGAGCGTCTCGTTCAGACCACGGGCGCGGCCAAGACCCAGCGGTCACGCCCCTGGGTCTTGGCCTGGTACAGCGCCTGATCAGCGGCCAAGAGCACGCTGTCGAGGTCAGGGCCGTGCTGTGGAAAACTGGCGACCCCCAGCGAGATGGACACGCGCAGGAGATGCGCCCCATGCGTCACCTGCTGCGCCCCAATCTCCGTGCGCCACTGTTCTGCCCGGCGGACGGCAGCAGCGCTGTCCAGACCAGGCAACACAACGATGAACTCCTCTCCGCCGTAGCGACAGATCGTCTCGCCGGGCTGCCGCGAGGCCTGGAGACACGCGGCCACCTGGCGCAGGACCGCGTCACCTCCAGCATGACCGGCCAGGTCATTGACGGCTTTGAAGTGGTCGAGGTCGAACAGCACGACGCTGAACGGGCTGTCCTGGGCACTCAGCAGGGCTTCTTGCAGGTACCGGCGGTTGTACAGGCCAGTCAGCGGGTCACGAATGCTCTGCTCGCGCAGTGCGTGCTGCAAGTGCTCAATTTCGGCCATCCGCAGCTGAAGCTGCTCGTGGGCGAGCCGCAGTTCGGCCTCGGCCTCGCGTTGAGCCGTGACGTCTCGCCAGACCACAATATGCCCCTGAACCTGTCTCCGGGCGTCCCGCAGGGGGGTGACCCGCACCTCCAGATGCTGTTCGCCCAGCGTCAGTTCAGCCGACGCGGCCTCGCGGCCTCCGGTCAGGGCGCCCAGGGACGCCGCGGCCACACCCCACTGCTCAAACACCCGTTCGGCTGGGTGGCCGAGTGGGGTCGGCAGCGCTGGGTCGGCGAGTTGCCTGGCCACCGGGTTGAGATCCACCAGTCGCCCCGCCCGGTCGAGGACGACCACGCCCTCCCCCATCTGCTCGATCACTTGATGCCTTGCGATCGGCACGAGATCGAACAGCTGGAATCCCAGCAGGCCCCACAGGAATACCAGGGCGGTGATCAGAAACAGCATGGGGGTCAGGTCCAGTTCGGGAAAGGGGCTCAAGCCCAGGACGCTGACCAGGTTCACGATCCAGGGCAGCCCCAGGCCCGCCAGGAGGATCCCAGCCTGACGGCGGTACGGGTCCGTTGCGCTCCGGAAGAACAGCGCCAGCCGCAGCGCACTGAGCAGCATCAAGCCGTAACCGTGCACCACCACCACCGTGAACCCGGGACCGCCCTGAAGCCTGGTATGGGCTTCCAGCGTTCCCAGCTGCCCGAACAGGACCCCGCCTGGATCGCCGGCCAGCAGCAGGCCCCAGGTCGCGACGGGGACGGCGAGCAGGGTGACCCAGGCTCCCGCGTGCATGGGCCGGTTCGGTTGGGTAAAGGCGCGGGTGAACAGCCACACGCACACCGGCGCACTCACCACGCCGAAGAACGTGGCGTCCAGCCAGAACTGTTGCAGTCGGGGCGAAGGGCTGTCCCAGTGCAGTGCGTAGGTCAGGCTCCATTGCGCGAGGGCCAGCAGCAGGAAGGCGAGGGGACCAGCGCCCGGCGCACCTCGGCGTCGCCAGACGAAGTGGGCGATACCCAGGGCCGCGAGCCCGGTGACGTACAACCACGCGGCGTATCCGGTGGCCAGGGCCTCGGTCATCGGCTGCGCGGGGGCTGGACCGCCCCCGGCCCTACGCCCACTCCAGCCCAGCGAAAGGAGAGAGAGATGATCATTTTGTCTTAATGTACAGCGCCTGGTCTTGCAGAATTCTGCGCTCTGCCGTGGACCGCTGCGGCTGGTGATGGCAGGGTGGCCTTCAAGGGCCTTGAGCGACACGGCACGCTTTTTTCGTCGGCTGGAACGTTAATTTCTCTCCCCGTTTCGACTCAGGACCGAGGAACGGGGGGAGGGCTGTGGAGTGAACCCATAACTCCGGTTCACCGTCACTTTTGATGATTGTCTGAGGAACCTGGCCTCCAATGTGGTATGGAAAACGAAGCACTGTCTGCCCTCTTCTTGGCACAGATTCCTGGGTTTCGACTGGACGGCGTGCAGGGCGAAGAAAGAGTCGCCGTTGTGGCCACCAGCATCCAGCCGACTTCAGCTTGCAAGGAGTGTGGCACTTGCAGTGCTCGAATTCACAGCCGCTATCGGCGTCATTTGAGTGATCTCCCCGCCTGTGGGGCTGCCGTCAGCCTGGAATTATCCGTTCGCCGTTTCATGTGTGAGGAGCTGTCGTGCCGTCAGCAGATCTTTTGCGAGAGATTTGCCGTTGGGCTGTCCCCTTACGTTCGTCGGAGTGGGCGGGCGATTGCAACCATTCAGCATGTCTCGGTCGTGCTCGGTGGCAATGCGGGTGCCGCACTGCTCACCCGGATGCAATGCGTGGTCAGTGCGTCCACCGTGCTGCGTGCAGCACGGCTGCTCCCGCCAGTGGTGCGGCCCGTCCCTGAGGTCATTGGTGTCGATGATTTCGCGTTCCGGCGTGGCCACGTGTATGGCACGGTCATCGTCAATCTCGAAACACGGACGCCAATCGACCTGCTGCCAGACCGGAGTGCGGGCACGCTGGCCACATGGCTCAAGCAGCACCCACACATCAAAGTCGTCAGTCGAGACTGTTCCTTGGAATACGAAAAGGGAATCTGCGAGGGTGCACCGACGGCTCAGCAGGTTCTGGATCGTTGGCACGTCCTGAAAAACGGTCGAGAAGCGCTGGAACGTCAGTTGGGCCGCGACCGCACGGCCATTCTCGAGATCTGCCAGGATCAGGTTCCGGTGCCGCCACCCCCACGCACCCAGAGTGAACAGCTGCGCCGCACAGAACGTCAGCAGGAGCGTCAGAAGGTGTTTGGTCAGATTCACGACCTTTCCAAAGGGGGCCGCAGTCAACGCGCCATCAGCCGAACGCTTCATTTGAGCCGAGGACGCATTCGGGGCGTGCTGACAGCCAAAACGCAAGCACCGACCGGGCGTCGGCAGCGCCTCGCCGGGATCTTGGAGCCCTTCTTGTTTCATCTTCAACACCGCTTTGCAGAAGGTGAACGTAACGCCGGGCAACTCCTGCGGGAGTTGCGCCAGCAAGGATTTCCTGGCTCTCGCAAACGGGTCGCGCAATGGATGCAAATGCGCCGCACCGTGCCTGCCAAGACCACACCCGGCCCCTATGTGGTGTCAGCAGTAAAAAGCGGGGCGATCCCGCCGTCAGCCCAGACCGCGATCGGTATGACCGATCGTCCGTGGACGTTCCAGCGATTGATCTGGGTCATGCTCCGTGATCAGACCAAGCTGGGTGCCGACGACCAGCGGGTGCTCGCGGCCATCAAAGCTCGATCTGAGGTCGTGACCAAGGCTCACGACCTCACCCAGGCCTTCACGCTGTTGATGCGTGAACGAGGGCTCCACGAACTCGAACCCTGGTTCCAGTCCGCGAAGTCGTCAGGATTGCCAGACTTCGTGACCTTTGCCAGAGGTCTCGAACGCGATGCTGCCGCACTCAAGGCGGCTCTCCGATTGCCCTGGTCGAACGGCCCGGTTGAGGACATGGTCAATAACATCAAACTGATCAAACGACAGGCGTACGGCCGGTCCTCGTTTCAACTTCTCCGACAGCGCGTGTTGATGGCTGTGTGACCAGCCGTCATCAAAAGTGACGGTGAGCCGGAGTTATGGGTTCACTCCACCACGTCGCCCCTCTGCCCCTTCAGCTACTGCGCAATAGGTCTTCAGGTCATGCGATTTTTAATCGGAGTCCGTATCAGGTACAGAGATCCGCGACCCACAGGGGCAGTTCTCCACTCAGGTCCTGCTGTGTACAGACCTCCAGCTGAGTCCAGTTCAGATCTTGGAGTCCTTCGTACAGCGCTGGCAACTCGAAGCCACCTTTGAAGAAGTTCGAGCTCACCTGAGTGTCGAAACACAACGGCAGTGGACCGACCTGGCCATTGCGAGAACAGCCCCAGCAACGCTGGGGTTGTTCTCGCTTGTGACGCTCATGGCTCACGAGCGCTGGCAGGGCCATAATGTTGGGGTTCGTCGTGCCGCCTGGTATGACAAGACCTTGCCGACCTTTGTTGGTGTGCTCGCTGAACCTCAGCGAGCATTATGGAAGGTGCCGACTTTTCGCATGTCTGCGTCAGGTCGCGAAATGATTCAAGTCCCACTGGAATTTATTGAGCGCCTCGCAGACGCACTCTGCTACGCCGCCTGACACGCCTCCATGGCTAAAGTCGAGCGGAGAAACCGCAGGAAAGAACGAATAGTCCTGTCGAGGACTTGTGGTGGCTGCGGCCCTCTTCAATCCTCTCTGGCTTGCTACCGCAGCATCTGGCGCATCCGGGGGTCCAGGAGATCACGTAGGCCGTCGCCCACAAGGTTAAAACCCAGAACGGTGATCATGATGGCCAGACCAGGGAACAGACCCAGCCACGGCGCTTGCAGCAGGAATGAACGGCCTTCTGAGAGCATCAGGCCCCAACTGGACTCGGGCGGCTGGGTGCCAAGCCCGAAAAAGCTCAGGGCGGATTCGGCCAGCACTGCGAAAGCCAGGCTAAGCGAAGTCTGTACGATGATCGGCCCCAGCGCATTGGGCAGAACGTGACGCACCATCATCATGGCGTCGCTCTGTCCCAGGGCGCGGGCGGCGGTCAGGTACTCTTCCTCCCGCACAGTCAAGATGCTGCCGCGCGTGATGCGGGCAAAAATCGGTGTGTACACGATGGCGATGGCAATCATGGCGTTCTCGACGCCACGTCCCAGAATCGCCATGACAGCGATAGCAAGCAGCAACGCCGGAAAGGCCATCAGGATGTCCATCAGGCGCATTAACACCTCATCCACCCAGCCCCGGTAAAAACCCGCCAGTGTTCCCAGGCTAATCCCTGCCACGGCAGCCAGACTGACGGCGATCAGGGCCACGCGCACCGAAATCCAGGCACCCGCCAAAATTCGGGAGAAGACGTCGCGCCCGAAGTTGTCGGTTCCCAGCAGGTGCGCCGAACTGGGCGATTCGAAGGTGGCGGCAAAGTTCATGGCGTTGGGATCGCTGGGGGGGAACACCTGTCCGGCCAGTGCGGCCAGCAGGACCACAGAGAGCAGTGCCAGCCCCACCACCAGGGTTCGGTGAGACAGCATCCGGCTCAGGAATGAACGTCCCCGACGGGCGGTGGCCGGGTTAGCAACACCAGTCATCAGCAACCTCCTGACGAGCGCTGACTTAGAAAAAGACTTTCAACCATACTGCACTCTGGGATCAAGAATACCGTACAGCAGATCGGTCAGCAGGCTGGAGACTGAATAGATCACGGCAGTGAGCAGGACTGCCGCTTGCAGAATCGAGTAGTCACGGTTGAGGGTAGACTCCAAGGCCAGGCGGCCCAGACCGGGCCACGCGAAGACAATTTCCACCACCACAATTTGGCTGAGCAGGGTGGCAAGTTGCAGGCCCACCACGGTGACGATGGGAATGGCGGCGTTGCGCAGCACATGTTTGCTCATTACCCTTTGTTCCGGCAGTCCTTTGGCACGGGCAGTGCGAACGTAATCCAGACGGATCACCTCAAGTAACGCGCTGCGGATGAAGCGAATCATCACTGCGCCGCTGACTACGCCTGCTGTTATGGCGGGCAAGAGTAAATGGCTCAGCCAGCCGCCCACGCCGCCCTGGGCAACGCTCTCGTAGCCGCTGGAGGGCAACCAGCCGAGCCGCTCGGAGAAGAAATAGATCAGCATGATGCCCAGCCAGAAGTCCGGGATCGACACGCCCAACTGACTGAGAAGTCCCGCTCCCAGATCCCGCTTTCCACCTGGACGCAGCGCTCCGGCAATGCCCAACGGCAAGGCCACCAGGAGGCCAATCAGAAGTGCAAAGAAGGCCAGGGTCACGGTGGGCAGGATGCGCGGGCCGATGATCTCAGCGATGGGTCTGGAAGTGATCAGGCTCTGCCCGAAATCTCCCCGCAAGACCCCGGTGAGCCAGTGGTAGAACTGCGTGTACAGCGGCGCGTTCAGACCCATGCGCTCACGCAGTTCGGCAATGGCTTCAGGGGTAGCCTGAATGCCCAGGACAACCCGCGCTGGATCACCGGGAATAAACTGCACCAGCAAAAACGTCAGCATGCTGATGCCCAGCAGCACTAGCACCACGCTGCCTAGGCGGCGGATCAGGTAGGTGACACTCATGACGTCTCCCAGAAAAAGGCGCTGGGGCCAATGTGATGAGGCTGAACTTCAGCGCTCGCCCCCAACCCCAGCATGCTCATACTCCGCCCTATTCCTATTTGCTCAGCCAGGTCTTGGTGAAGTTGATAGCCTGGTCTGGACGGGCGGCGTAGCCCTTGACGTTCTTGCTGTAAGCATTGACATTGGACGGATTGAACAGGTAGATGTAGGGCGCGTCGTCCACTACGATCTTGTTGATCTGGGCGTACAGTTTCTTGCGCTCAGCAATGTTGGTAGAAACCCGCGCGGCGTCCATCAGCTTGTCGGCCGCCGGGTTGCTATACCCCGTGAAGTTGAAGCCCTGGCCCGTGCGCTGCTGGGCATAGAAATACTCGTCTGGGTCCACCATCGCGTTCCAGCTCAGCACGAACATATCGAAATTGCCCTTGCCCTGCTCGTCAAGCCACTGCGCCCATTCGAGGGTTCGGATATTGACCTTGATGCCCAGTGGCGCGAGTTGCGCCTGTAAAATCTGCGCGATTCGCACCGATTCGGGATACTGAGTCGTGACCATCACGCTGGTTTCAAATCCCTGACCCACGCCCGCTTTGGCGAGCAGCGCCTTGGCCTGTTCCAGACCTCCGGTGTACGGGGCGTACTTCTGCGAGAAAGCACTGTTGGACGGAATCGGACTCTGGGTCGTCACGGCCTGACCGAAGACTGCGCCCTGCACGATCTGGTCACGGTTAATACCCTGGGAGATGGCCTGACGCACAGCCTTCTGATCAAACGGTTTGCGGTTGAGGTTCAGGCCGATATACCAGTACGAGAAGGCCGGGACCGAGTCGATTACCAGTTTGTCGTTCTTCTTAAGCGTGGGAATATCCTGCGGCGGCACGGCCATAACCCAATCCACATCACCGCTTACCAGCGAGGAGCGCCGCACGCCCTCATCGGGAACCACGCGGATGTCAATGGCATCCAGGTACGGCAAGCCTTTCTGCCAATACAGCGGATTCTTGCTCAGCTTAACGCCCACACCCGGCTGATACGAGGTGATTTTGAAGGGACCAGTGCCGATGGGCGCAGTGGCGACGGTCTTGTTCGCCACCCCCTCCTTGGCAAAAATCCCGGTGGATTTGCTGGTCAGGTCACCCAGTATATTGGTGCGGGCCTCTTTGAGCTTCAAGACCACCGTAGATTTGTTAGGCGCGGTGATGCTGGTCACGCCCGAGAGATGATAGGCATTGCCTGAGGCCGTCTTGGGGTCCATCAGGCGTTTGAGGCTATATACCACGTCATCGGCAGTCATGACGCGCCCATTGCTGAATTTCACGCCGGAACGCAGGGTGAATGTCCAGGTCTTGCCCGCGTCGCTATTCTTCCACGACGTTGCCAGGGCGGGAATCAAGTTGCCCTGGGGATCAATGGCCACCAATGTTTCCAGGACGTTCTCCAGAACCTGGAAGGAACTGTAGGCGCTGGATGCGTGCGGGTCCAGGCTGGCGGGTTCCTGGGACCACACAGCCTTGAGGGTGCCACCCTTTTGAACGGTCTGGGCGTGGGCCAGTGGCGCAGCCACAAGGGCCAGGGAGAGGGCAGTGGTCAGCGTGCGAGACAGGCGTGAGGTGAGCTGTTTCATTTCATTCCTCCATCGATGCGGGGGACGGGCGTGAGGTGCGCGGCTTTCTGGGTGGGCCGGATCTGGGGCCGCTGGGATTGATGGGCGCGCTGGGATTGAAACTCCGGATTGACCGTATTCCAGTCCCAGACGGTCTTACGAATGTCAATGACCTGAACGGTGTCGTACTCCATAACCTCCGACTGGTGAAAGAAGCGCTGGGTAAAATCGAACAGGCTGTGGATGTCCGGGTGCATGGACTCCACGATCACGTTGCGCTGGCCCAGGCCCACGCCCAGGTAGCACACCAGCGGTGACGCCTGAATCCGGTCACAAAACTCGTTCAGTGCAGCAGGTTGGATGCGGAGATAGGTGCTGGCCAGCACTGGCACCCCCAGACTGATTGGATCGGCCACAGCGATGATGCGGATGGAACCCGACTCGGTCAGGACATTCACGCGGTTACGAACTGTGCCTTCGGTAACACCCACTTGCCGAGCAATTTCACGGAAAGGCGTGCGCCCGTCGATTCGGAGGACCTTCAGAATGTGCCAGTCGGTTTCATCAAGTTCAAGCACCTGACCTCCTTTCTCTATCTGGATTTTTCACAGGCTACGCAGCACGAGCGGTGCGTAGTTGTTGTGAATGCGTAGTAGCTTGTCGGAGATTTTACGCACAATGAATTAAAAATGCAATTGAGGTACGCATTGCGAATTTCTGGTGTACTCGAACTGTCTTCAGTATTTGCTCGGCCTCTCGCGCTTTTTTCCTATGTTTGACTGTGGCGGGCCGCTCGCTCACCAGTCGCTCGGTGTTGCAGAGCCAGACAGAGGGTGGCGTGATATTTAAGCTGGACCTCTGGAGTTTTCAGATTCACGGTCAGCAGAGCGTTGCGCGGCTCTCTGTATCAGCAGCGTGAGCGCGTCCTGACCAGTACGCAGTAAGACAATTCTCACGCCACAACTCTTACCTGTCAGGGAATCACGCCTTCAAACAGCATGCCCCGGCGGTCCTCGGTGACGTCCCGAAACAGTTCAGGGAACAGGCTGGGCATGCCATGGTTCGCAGAGCGCAGGTGGGATTCAATGTGTGCGTGGGAGCGCTGGTTGGGCAACACGAGCAGATTGCCCGGGTCATTGTTGGTGCCGTCGCGGTGGTGGACGATTGCGCCGGGGGCCAGAAGCCAGGCTGGCAGCTGCTCGGCCAGGACGCGGTGCAGGGAGCGAGCTTTGCCCGTCGCCTTGTCCCGTATTTTCCAGTCGCCCTTACGCTCCCTCACCCCTTGAGCTCCCGGCCTACTGGCACGGCCATTCCCCTTACTCAGGCCAGACTACGCCGCGAGTGGACCGAGTGAGGTCAATCCGCCGCACTCGCCCAACTTCCCAGCGGCAATTCATTCAAACGCTGGACCTTGAGCGTCACTGCCCGCCCCTGCACCGTCGCCTCGCCCTGGACGATCAATGCGCGGGCGTCACGCAACACGACGCGGTGGGCTTCCCACAAATCCGGGGAGATGATGGCCTGGACACGGGTAGACGTGTCTTCCAGCACAAAGAAGGCAAATCCTTTCGCTGTCGGTGGCCGCTGCTTCGTGACCACCAAGCCCGCCGTCCACGCCTCCCGCCCGTGGCGCAGCCCTGCCAGTGGCACGCAGCCCAGGTCACGCAGGCGGGCGCGGTGGGCGTCTAAGGGATGCCGTCCAGACTCGGAAATCCCTTTGGTGTCCAGATCCAGGAACAGTAGTTCATCTGGAGCAAGGGTGGACAACTCAGGCGGTCGTGCGTTTGGACCCAGCAGGCCGCGCGTCCCCGGCTTTCGCGCATTGGCGATGGTGTGCAGGACGTAATACGCTTCACGCCTGTTTTTCTGGGCGTCTACTGCGTCAAACGCCCCAGCTTTCGCCAGCGTATCCAGGGCGTCGCGCCCCACCTCCACCCGGTCATAGAAGTCCGCGACGTTTTTGTACTTGCCGCCCATCAAGCGCTCCTGCACAATCTGCCGCGCCGCCGCCTTACTGACACCTTCCACAACTGAGAGGGGAAGCCGGACCGTTCGCTCGTTCTCGGCCCGGTACGACATGCCCGAGCGATTGATACACACGCCGCGCAGGGAGATACCCCAACGCCGGGCCTCGTGGCTGACCGTGCTGGCAGGCCACAGGCCCGGCTCCTCGGTCAGGAAGCCCGCGAGGTACGCCGCCGGGTGGTGCTGACGCATCCAGGCGCTGGAGTAGGCGTGCTGGGCAAACGCGTGGGCATGACTCTCGGCGAAGCCATACCCACGGAAGGCCGCGCAAATGGCGAACATCTCCCCGGCCTCCCAGGGAAAGGCCCCGGTGGTCAGGGCCGCTCCGGCGGTAAAGCTGTTCTTCAATTCTTCCAGCTCGGCAGCGTCCTCGGTCTTGCTGAGTCTGGATCTGAATTTGTCCGCATCGGGCCAGCTATACCCCGCGTAGTGGACGGCGATCCGCAGAATCTGCTCCTGAAACATCAGCGTGCCGTGCGTCGGCGCGAGGATCGTTCTAAGCGGTTCGGGCAGCTCTGGCACGGGTTCCTCGCCTCTCGCCCTTCTGACGTATGGATGGACGGTGCCGGACTGGATCGGGCCTGGGCGCACCAGCGCAATCTGGTGCGCGAGCTGGGTCATGTTCTTCGGCTGCAAGCGGGCCGTCATCTGCACCTGAGCCGGACTCTCGATCTGGAAGATGGCGAGGGTGTCCCCGCTGGCAATTCGCTCCCACACGGCAGGATCGTCGGGCAGATCGCCGTACTCCACCCACTGGCCCGTCAGGCGCATCACTTCTTCGCGTGCCCGCTCCAGCGCGGCCAGCATCCGTAAGCCCAGCAGGTCCAGTTTGATCAGGCCCAGTTTCTCCACGTCATCCTTGTCAAAGGTCAGCATGCGGATACCACCGCTGGAACGGGTCAGGGGCGAGTAATGGGTGAGCGAACTGGCGCTCAGCACCACGCCGCCGCTGTGGGGGGCCAAGTGGCGTACAAAGCCCGGCTCAATCTTTTCCAGCAGGCCCAGCAGCGCCTCACCCACAGGCGCGTCTCCCAGCACCTCGGTGAACACCACCTGCGCCTCCCTGGCCCGGTGCGGGCGGCTGTGGCGGTAATCCCGGCCCAGCGCGCGGCTCAGACGGTCCCGCAGCTCGGACGGCAGACCCAGGGCGCGGCCCAGGTCCTGCACGGCGCTCGGCAGGCGGTAGGTGATCTTGTTGGCCACCATCGCTTCCCCGGTGCCCTCACCCCCCCAGCGGGCTTCCACCCAGCTCAGCACCTGATCCCTACGGCTGGAAGCAATGTCGATGTCCACGTCCGGCATGGACGCGCGCCCAGTGTGGAGGAACCGCTCGAACAGCAGGTTGTGTTTGATGGGGTCCGACAGGGTAATGCCCAGCAGATAACAGAGAACGCTACCCGCCGCACTCCCGCGCCCAGCCGCCAGGATTCCGTGTTCGCGGCAGTAGTCGGTCACTTCGGCAGCGGTCAGAAAGAATCCTGCCATCTCCAGCGTTCGCACCGTGGCAAGTTCTTGCTGCAAGCGGGTCTGGGCCACTGGTCTGGCATCGGGCAGGTAGCGCAGGGGCAGAGCCGCAAATGCGCGCTCCTCCAACGCCTCCTGTGGCGTCTGGAACATCCGGAGCTTCGGCTCCGGAGCGTGTAGCCGCTCCGGGCGCAAGTCCAGGGCGCAAGTGTCAGCCAGCTTCTGGGCGTTGAGCAGTGCGTCAGGAAAGGGCAGCAGCGCGCCCCAGTCGTCTGGCGTGCCGACGCGGCGGGCGTCGTTGCGGGGGCGCTCGGCATGAGGAACCTGCACGTCGATTCCCAGGCGGGCGCAGGTCAGGGCATCAAGGAGCGGGTACTCGTCCTGGCCGCCCATGTTGACCTCGGGAGCGGCCACCGTGGGCAATTCCAGGTCTCGGGCCAGACCACGCAGGTACTCCAGTCTTCTCCGTTCGTTCGGCGCTGCGCCGTGAAAAAGCTGGAGGTACAGATCGAACGGGAAGGACTCGCGCAGGATCCGCAGAAGTGAGGCCGCCCGCGCGATCTCTCTCCGTTCGCCCAGTACGGTGGGGAAGCCCTGCCGCCCGCCTGTCAGACAGACCAGATGATCGCCCCGACTGGCCGCCTCCTGCACGCGTTCCAGAGGCAGGCCGTCAACGCGGTGCAAGTGAATCTGGGTGATCAGTTCGCACAGCAGCGCGTAGCCAGTTCGGTCTTTCGCCAGCAGCACCAGGGGGAAAACCTCGTGCAGTTCTTTCGATCTGGGGGGCGTGGGGAACAGCACAGGCAGCGTCACCCCAATCATCGCTCCCAGCCCTGCTTCACTCGCTGCCTCACACAGCTCCACGGCTCCGGCCACGCTGCACCAGTCGGTCAGGCCCACCGCGCCGTAACCACGCTCTACCGCGAGCTTCACCAGTCGCCGGGGGCTGACCGTACTGCGACCCTCCGAGAAGTAGCTCTGGCAGGTCAGCAGGGCGGGCAGGGGGCGATTCACCCTCAGTCCTGAATCCGCGCCAGCCACCAGCGGTCTGGGGCGTCCTCACGGTGCAGCTCGGCCACCAGCTCCCCTGCCTGAACGAGAAAGCAGCTTCTGGGGCTTTCCCCCAGCCACCAGCGCCCACCGTAGCGCCACTGGTCCAGCACATCCCAGATGGGATAAGCACGGCTCTGCCAGATCAGCCGCCCCGGCTCGCCCGCAGGCGTCAGGCAAACCTCGACGAGTTGCTGCACGGCCTTCACAGGGGCACTTCCTCAAAGAACGCGGCCATGCGCTCCACAGCCTTTTGGTGGGCCTGGATCCGGGTCAGCGCGGGTTTCCAGCTCTGGCGGGGTGTCATGGATGTGGGGCGCACCATCCCCGTCAGCCAGTCCACCCACTGATAGCGGGCGTCGGTGGCGTAAGCGTAGGGGTCCAGCCACTCCACCTTGACCAATGCCTCGGGGAAACGATCCAGTACGTCTTTGGTGACTTCCAATTCCGCTAGGGAAGCCCACAGGCCCACCATCCGGCCCGGCTGCTGAATGCCGGAGAGTTGAAGGGTCAGCGCCTCCACGCCCAACGGCAGTGCACCTGTGTCGGTCAGGGCCAGCCCAGCGATTCGCAACAGGCCCGCTGGACCAGGGGAGCCTTTTAATTTGCGCGTGGCCGAGAGCCGTCCGCCCAACGTGTCGGCCTGCACCGTCAGATACGCGGCGGCGCGGCCCCGCAGCTCGGCCAGGAATAAGGGGAGTAGCTCCGAGAAAATCACATCCGCCTCGCTGGGTTCGTAGAGCGGTGAGTCCAGACCCATGCGCGCCTCGATCACCCGGCCCGGCACATACCGCTGCACCGCCCCCGTGCGCTCGCCTTTCAGAAAGCGGTTAACCCGCTTTCCCACATCTACGCCTAGAAACGCTTCTCGCTGCGCCGCGCTCCACTTCATCAGATCCGCGAGGCCGCGCACCCCCAGAAAAGCCAGCCGTTCGATATGCACAGGGGTCAGGCCGATCACTTCCAGATGGGCAGGAGGGGTCAGGGAAAGGAACGCTTTCTCAGCCGCACCTGTTGCCACCTCGCGGACCTCGCCCGGCTTGGCACGCAGGGCGGCGATTTGGGCGACTTCCAGGCTCTCGGCCAGACCCACCGGGGCATGCAGGGCGGCAGCCAGTTCACGGGCGGCTGGAGCGCTGATCTTCAGAAAGACAGTTCCTGGTACTCGTCCTTCTACCCGGTCCGAGTAGCGCGCATACAGCGTTTCGAGCAGCTCCACCCACGCCGCGATTGCCGTGGGCGCGCTGATCACTTCGGCGTGAAGCTCGGGGCAGCGGCTCAGGGCCGCGATATCGCGCATACCGAGTTGTACGCCTGCCTCTTGTGCGTCTGAATTGGCGTACAGCACGCGCCTCGACTCACTCAGGGCGGCCACGGGAATACTGGGACGCTGACGGCTCAGCAAGGTCAGTGGCCACGGTGAAAGGTTCACGCAGGCCAGAGGCATCTCACTATGCCCAACGGGCGCTGACACGCGGCACGCCCACCCCTACCCGGCCCACCATCTTGCCCTGGACCTGGACCTGCTCTGCCGGGTACGTCATACGCGGAATGTCCGGGTTCTCTGACATCAGGATGATCTGATCCCCGAAGTGGTATAGCCGCTTGAGGGTGGCGGCCTCTTCGCCTGGAATCAGCACGACGGCCACCTCGCCGTCGTGCACTTCCGTGGCGGGCCGCACGATCACGTAGTCACCGTCCAACACGCCCACGCCCGTCATACTCTCTCCCCGCACGCGCAGGAGGAAATCGCCGCTGCGCATGTCCAGCAGCGTCTCCAGGCTGGGCGTGTAATCGTCGGGGGACTGGGCCGCCAGCGCTGGCGGCCCAGCGGCGATCGAGCCGTAAATGGGCAGGCCGTGGCCCAGGGCCACCTTGGCCCGGTCCGTGGCGATCAGCGGCGCGTACCGTTCGGAACTCGGCTCCAGATAGCCCAGATTTCGCAGGATGCCTGCCTGATAGCTCACCGCCTGCTTGGTCACGCCCGTCTGGGCCGCGACGGCGCTCAGTGTGGCGTTGGCGCCCAGTTGGAGGGCGGCATTCAGGATGGCGGTGCGGGTGCGGGTCAGGTCTGGGGGCATGGGGTTCACCTCAATTCTTGACGAGCATCAAGAAGTTGATGACAGCTTGCACCATTTTTTTGTCTCGTGTCAAGATAACCATGAGGTGAACAATTTATGACTGAGCTTACCGGGCATCAGGAGGATTCAGAAGCCACTGGTTACACACGCCAGATCGAGATTCGCATGGTCTTTCCGGAGAAGATTCGTTACGAGAAGGGGAGACCCGTGAAAGAGCCGGGACCGGATCCAGAGCGGGTGATCGCAGCGCTGCGTCCAGAAGTGGAGCGGGGCGTGCAGGGCAGGTACGGCGAGGAGACGGAGGTGATCTTTCGGGTGGCTCAGGCCCCCAGCATCCGGGTCACGGGACAGTTCGGGGAAAAGGTGGCCATTACGGCAGCATTCGCCCAGGAAGTGCTGGACGGCGCATTCGAGCATCTGGTGGTGGAATAGCGCCTCCTCGCACTCTCCGGGTTCCCGTCACACTCTAGGGAGGGAGACAGTGGCCAAGGTGGAGCGCATGGCCGCCGAAGTCCCGGTACCCACGTATTCGATTGACGATCAGACCGCGATCAAAGTGATGGGCAGCTCCGTCGGAATCGTCTCCGAGGGTCAGTGGCAGCTCTTAACGTCCGGAAGCTGATTCTGCAAATTTCGCGGTTTATTGATCACGACAGAGATTCGCATGGGGCATCGTCAACTTTTCGAGCTTCTGGCCTCACGTTTCTGTTGCCGACGAAGTACATTCGATTTTAAGGGGGAGCCGATGAACCAGAATGCTGTGAAGCGTCTGTATCTGATGCAGGTGGGGTCCATGCCGGAGTACCAGATTCCTATCGTGTGCGCGCTGGTGCAGACGGAGGACGGCAAAAATATCCTGATTGACAGTGGCCTGCCGGAGATCATCCCTGAAGAAGCCTCGGACTTCGAGAACGGGCAGGACGTTCTCGAGCAGCTGGCGAGCATAGGCCTGACACCGGATGACATCGATACCGTCATTTCGACCCATTACGATATTGATCATGCTGGACGGCACGCGGCGTTTACCAAGGCGCAGTACGTGGTTCAGCGTGTTCACCATGAGGACGCGGCGAGCAACCCACGTTTCGCGGCCCTGCGGCCGCAGTGGGATCAGCCGATGGAGCGCATTCGCCTCGTGGATGGGGACACGGAACTGCTGCCTGGGCTGACGCTGATTGAGACGAGCGGGCATGTGCCGGGACATCAATCGGTGCTGGTGCGGTTGCCCACAACGGGGCCCGTGTTGTTGACGATTGACGCGGTCCCTTTCGCTGCAGGCTTTACGCGTGACGCGCCGGACGATGGGCATAACCCGGACCCCGAAGCCACCCATGTCAGCACATTCAAGCTGCTGGATCTGGTGGAACGCGAGCAGATCAGCCTGGTCATTTTCGGGCATGACCAGGCGCAGTGGGCAGGGCTGAATACGCTGCCACAGTTTTACGATTGAGGAGGAAAGTACCCTTCTCCCCCAGCCACAGTCACACCGGGCTCCATCATCCGATTGGGAACACGAAAGGAGTCAATTGGGCTGCGACTCGGTAACGATAAATGCGAAGTTGGGCTGCAATCGATAAGACTCACCTCCTGCACGTCATCTGGTGCGGGCAGATCGAAGGTACTGGTAAACCGTCTCCCGGCTGAAGGCCCGGGCGAGGCTGGCCTTCGGCTCCCCGCTCTCTGCTGAATGTCCGCCCACCTATGATTGCGTTTGGAAGACCCCGCTACGCTGGAACCATGAAAGGTCTCGCTCTGGCTGCCGCGTTATGTTCGAGCATGGCGCTCTCCGCGCCCATCCTGGAATTTAACGCCGATACTCCGTCCTGGTCCGTCCTGAACGACAACGTGATGGGCGGAGTCTCCAGCAGTCGGGTGCAGATCAAGGCTGGAGTTCTGGAATTCACAGGTCAGGTCCGCCTGGAAAACAACGGCGGATTCGCCAGCATTCGGTCCAACCCGGGCCGCTATGACCTGAGTCGATTCTCGGCCCTGAGATTGCGGGTCAAGGGCGACGGGAAGCGCTACAAGTTCCAGCTCGGGACCGATCAGAGCAGCGTGACGTACCGCGACGAGTTCGACACGGTGGCGGGGGTATGGACCATTGTGACCATCCCCCTGGCGTCCTTGCGCCCCACCCGCTTCGGTCGTCAACTGGCAGGCCCGGCGCTTGATCCCAGCAAGGTCACGTTCTTCGGATTCATGATCGGCAACGGCCGTGCTGAACAGTTCACTCTTGAAGTGGACTGGATCGAGGGTCTGTAACACCTGTCCGGGTCACCCATGCTGATGTCTTGAGCTGGGTGCAGCTTTGAGATATTGGTAACCCGTTTCCCGGCTGATCCCAAAGCCCTTTTGAGGTGCTGGCCTTGGGTCCACCCCTCCTGCCTAAAACTTCACGGGTGCTCCGAGCGTCGTGACGTATAGTGCCCTTGTCGGCAAAATGTGTGTTCGCTTGCTTTTCCTGTGGGTTTCCCCAGGGGGTCTTATGTCATTGTCCCGCACCGTTCCCTTCACCCTGACGCTGAGCCTCCTTCTCGCCGCGTGCGGTCAGCACTCCATCTCAAACCCGGTGGCCGCTGCCCCCACGCCTACTGTGGCCCAGATGCAGACCAACGCCGCACTGCACACCTTCGCGAAGCAACTTGCCGCCACCCTCACCGAACCCGGCGTGCGCTCCGTGATCGCGCAGCAGACGGCCCTGGAGTTCGACGGTGACACCGAAGCGCTGTACACCACGCTTGCATCCCAGTCCACTGGGAAAGGGACGTTCGCGCAGGCTTTGTCCTCCAGGCTCGGCGCACAAAGCCTGAACACCCTCGCCACGCAGATCCCAAAGCTCAACATTGCGGTGCGCGGCGGGACGTGGGATCACGCGGGCGTGATCCCCTGGGTGGCCGTGGCGCCTGAAGGCGGCGATGAGTTTGCTCCAGTGGTGGCGTATGACGCGCAGGGTCAGGCGCATCAGCTCGACAGCCGCGAGGCACCTGCTGTGCCTGTCGTGGTGGTGGGCGTAAACGAGCGTGTGGACGCTCAGGGCGCGCTGCTGTCTCAGGTCAGCACCTCAAAAGGGCAGCGTTCGGCTTTGACGGCCCAGGGATGTTACTCGGTGAAGCTCGTCAGACTTGACCTTTACGACGATATGGAGCCCTGGACGAAAGGGAAGGCCGAAATCTGGGTGGCGGTGAAAGGCCCAGGCATCGGGTGGCATGGACAGCTCACGATGGTGACTGAACCCGGAAACTACTTCGACGCTATCCAGGGGTTTGGCTGTACAGATGGTGATGTCCGCTTTTACTGGTACGAGAAAGACGGCTCGAATTTTGACGTGAGCATCTCGGTGGGCGGGTACGGATTCGGCATCAAGATCGACGATGACGATGATTTCCTGGGCAGCGTCACGATGGGTAAATCCTTGTTTGAGGGCACGTCAGTGAATTCCAGAAACCTCGGCAATCTGAAGCAGTACACCCACTGAGACCCAAGGTCAAACGCAACGCTCTGCAGTAGACCCACCTGAGAGGCAAACATTCTTCTACATGACCCGCACCTGGCGTATCACGCGTCGGGTGCGGTCCTCAGGTACTGGTAGACGGTCTCCGAAGTCCCACGCAATGCTGGCCTTGGACTCCCCCTGCTCTGCACGCTGAGGTCAGCACCCTCCCCTACACAGAATTTTCGCTCATGAAGGTTCAAGTCCTATGCTCCAGGATGATGTGTGGCGCGCCGCACGGGCGCGGTTTCGGGCTTACCCTCCCCCAACGGCATCCTGAACGCGCGTGGCAGCGTTCGCTTCCCCTTTCGTGGAGACACCATTATGGAATCACTCTTCGGGTGGATCACCCAACCAGAAGCCTGGCTGGCTTTCGGCACCCTGCTGTTGCTCGAAATTGTGCTCGGTATCGACAACGTTATTTTCATCTCGATCCTGGCCGGAAAATTGCCCCCGGAGCAGCAGCACCGGGCCCGCACCATCGGCCTGATCGGCGCCATGTTGATGCGTCTGGCCCTGCTGTTTTCCATCAGTTGGATCTACCGCCTGCAAAATGACCTGTTCTCACTCTTTGGACTGGGTTTTAGCGGCCGTGACTTGATCCTGATCTTCGGAGGTTTGTTTCTCCTTTATAAGGCCGTCAAGGAGATGCACGAGCAACTGGAAGGCCCAGGAAGTCATGGGCCGCACACCACCGGGCAGGTGGTCGGCGCCAACTTCGCGGGGATCATCGGCCAGATCATGGTCCTGGACATTGTTTTCAGTCTGGACAGCGTGATCACCGCAGTGGGCATGGCTGATGACATCGGCGTGATGGTCTCGGCCGTGGTGGTGACCGTGCTGATCATGCTGGTGGCGGCGCGGCCAATCGGAGAATTTGTCCAGGCCCATCCCACCGTCAAGATGCTGGCGCTGGCCTTTTTGCTGCTGATCGGGGTCAACCTGATCGCAGACGGCTTCGGGTTCAAAATTCCCAAGGGCTACACCTACTTCGCCATGGGCTTTGCGATCGCCGTGGAGTTGCTGAACCTGCGGACGCGACGTGGCGCGCCGGTGGCTCTGCACGAAACCGATCGGCATCCCGACGTCCGCTGACCTCTGTTTTGCGTTCGTTCTCGCGTCCCCGGTAACATCGCCGGGGACGCTGTTCTATCCCCCAAAGCCGCCCGGTTGCTGTGGCCAAGCATGGAATCGGCGAACCGCAAACGCGACGTCATTTCGGCATAAGAGTGACTCGTAATAGCGGGGCAGCCCAGACGCAGGAAGTCGGGCTGAACGTGGTTGAGGGACGGAACTGGCAGGGCGGCACCATCATGCCGTGCGCTGTCTGACTGACCTACTTTTAATGCAGTGGCTGCCCGTCGTCCAACCTGACGGCCTGTTCGGTGAGACCGTATCCGCGATTCAACAAGACACCGCCGGGGATATTCCCCGGCGGCTTGGAATACAGCTGCGATCTTGTTCGTGCTGCACAGCCTTATTCAGTGGTTCCCGGTTCCCGCTAAAGGGCGTCGGCCTGCGCCTGTGAAGTGATCCGCGCGCCGTCCGGTACGGTGACGCCGCTGCGAAGCGTCACGTCAATGACCAGCGCGCCGCTGCCGATCGTCACGTTATCGCCCACCTTGCTGCGGAACAGCACTGAGTCGTCGCCGATGGTCAGATCGTTCCCCACGGTCAACGGACCGTGGAACACGATGTTGTCGTCGGTAGCCAGACGGGCGCCAATCTGGATACTGGTGCCCTTCAGGGCGTGGAAGGTCACGCGGTCTTCGATCTCGGCATTCTCACCGATGATGATGGGCGCCCCCTCGTCGGCCCGGATGCTGGTGCGGCGTCCCACCACGCTGTTCGCGCCCAGCCGGACATCCCCCACGATGCGGGCAAACTCAGCCAGCTGGACGTTGCGGCCCAGGGTAGGGGGCACGGGCTGGGGATTCCAGGAGGTGCGCGGCGCGGCACTGGGACGGTTCACAGCGTCGAAGCCCTTGGTCCGGTACAGCTCGGCATAACTCTCGGCGAATTCCGCATTGACCTCCAGGACCTCTTCCTGGAATTCCGCGCTGGCCTCGGTTTTGAGGGGCAGCGCGTTGGCCTGGGCCTGCGTGGTAATCCGCGCTCCATTCGGGACCAGACGGTCACGTGGAATGCGCACATTGCTGACCTGGGCACCGTGCAGTACGAAGGCGCCGTCCTCCAGCACACTGTTCTCAACCACCGACAGGAATCCCACGAACGTGAAATTCCCGACCACACTGTTGCGGATGGTGGCCTGGTGGGCAATGCTGACGCGGTCTTTGATGGTGGTGGAACGCGGCGCACAGCCGCCAGCGGGCGTGGACGCCCCGCGGATGGCGACCAGTGTGATGTTGTCCTGCAGATTCGTCTCGCTGCCGATACAGATGCGCTCGCCCGGCTGGGCGTTGAGCACCGTGTTGCCAGCCACGAAACTGCCGTGGCCAATCGCTATGTCTCCGAAGACTTCGGTCAGCGGCGAGATGAAGCTGTTGTTCACGACCACCTTCGGCCCCACCAGGAAACGGGCCAGCGCCCCCTGCAGTCCCTCGCTGCCCCCAGCGACAGCGGCGCCTGCCAGCGTGAGACCGAGGCATCCACCGATCATCCATACCGTTCTTTTTGTCATAGAGCTCCCTAGCACCAGAAAAGAGCATCGGTCTCAGAGGAAGCAGACATCTTTGTTTTCTGGGCGTGGGCCAAGCGTACAGGCCGAGGTTCCTTCATTGATGGGGGCGGAACCCATCCGCACCTTCATGGAAGTTCAACCAGGGCGCGGCTGGACCAACAATCGGCTCAATAGAGAGTGATTCGGGTGTGGGGAAGCTTTCAACCCGTGGGGACAGCTTTGAGATACTGGTAGACGGTCTCCCGGCTGATGCCGAAGTCCCTGGCAATACTGGTTTTCGACTCGCCCCCTTTCGCGCGCTGCTGCAGAGCACTGATCTGAACGGCCGTCAGGGTCTTTTTGCGTCCCTTGTACACGCCAGCCTTCTTGGCCGCCTCGATCCCCTCGCGTTGACGTTCGCGGATCAACACTCAGCAGCAGTCTGGACATCGCCGAGTCTTCCCCAGTGAAAGTCAAGCCTTCCTTGACGAACTCGACGCGTACCCCTTTCTCCGTCAACCCGTTGACCAGCGCCCGGGGTGTCCCCTTCGCGGGCGTGACCGAGCAGGGCGGTCAACTGAGGACGGTGGGCATTCCCACCGCTGACCTTGTCGGTGAAGACCTTGTCGAAAGTCAGGCCGTCCAGTTGCCGAACGGTGTTCTGGTCTTCCGAAGAGACGCGGGTGTAGCCGAGGCGGTGGCCTCTGGTGTCATTCATGGGAACTCCTGTCAGGTTGGGGTCTAGACCCCGGCAGGATACTGTCAGACATCTCCAAAATCAACCCTATTCTGACGCATTTTTCGCCCCTGATCTGACGTCAGGGTGGGGTATACCCCACCCTGATGGTTGAGCCTTGCCCTTGCCTGACGGAGCTTTCCTACTCAATCGTCTTTGTTGTGAGAGTTTTGTGACCCTCATCTTGAGATCGTGCTCACACAAGGTCAGATTGATGTGAATCGGCCAGCCTTGGGCCCTCTCCCGCGATCCACCTGAGCTTCCCGCCGTCCCTGACCACCCGCCACCTTGGCCTCTAGTCTCAGTGGTCTTCCCCCATTCAATCCAGAGCCCCCTCTGGACAGGAGCTGTCATGCGTCGTCCCACTGGTCTGCTGGCCTTCACCACCCTCGGTCTCGTCCTCGCCTCCTGCGGTCAGCAGGCCCCCCAGCCCGCGTCCGCTCCCACCAGCGGCAACATGGTGACCCTGACCCTGGCCTCCCCCCTCGCCGGGTTCAAGACCCAGGGCCTCCCCACCGGCCCCGACGGCCGCAGCACCGTCACCCACCTCAAAATCAAGGTCAAGAACGCCCAGGGCACCTACGTCCAGTTCAACGGCCAGAACGTCTACCAGCAGAACGGTGCCCAGACTTTCCTGACGCTGAGCAGCACCCAGCCCAACGCCACCGTCGTCCTGCCCCGCGGCACCTACACCTTCGAGAACATCGGCAAGGACAACGTCGAGGGCACCTTCCTCGCCTACGGCACCAACGACGGCGTCGACCTGACCCAGGGCAGCAGCACGATCAACCTCCAACTGCACGCCCTCGCCGACGAGGGCACCACGACGTTCATCGACAAGTTCAAGTGGAAGAGCGTCGCCACCCAGGAGACCCTGGATCTACGCCTGAACGTCCTCAATGCCCAGGGCACCGTGGTCCCCACCGGCGACTACAGCCCTGTGACCTACCAAATCGTCGACGCCCAGGGTCAGTCGCTGTCCGGGGTGGCCGACGTGCTGGCCGGCAGCAGCAAGCTGGGCGCCCGCGTCAAGGTCATCGGTACCACCAGCACCAGCGCGTTGTTCGTCAAGGCCAGCACCCAGGCCTGGCAGGCCACTGGCTCAGAAACCGCCGCGCCCACCACGTTCAGCAAGACGTTCAGCATTGCCTTCGACAAGACCGGCCTGTCCGTCGACACCCAGGCCCCCCAGGTGACCCTGAACGCTGTGGGCACCGTCACCGCTGGACAGGACGTCACGCTCGCTGGCACCGCCAGCGACGACGGCGACCTGATGGCCATCCGGGTGTTCGACGGCAGCATGCTGATCGGCAGCACCGACGCTGCCGAGTGGGGGCAGAACGGGGTGGCCGAGGTGATGTTCACTCCCGGTTCCGGACAGTGGTCCCTGAACTGGACGCCCACCACCAGTGGCGCGGCGGACCTGCTGGTCATCGCGGCCGATAAGGCGGGCAACGAAGGCCGCGCTCAGGCCCAGAAGGCCCTGCAGTTCCTCAAGAGCTTCGGTGCCACGAGCTTCTTGCACAGCGTGGCCATCAAGCAGGACGGCACTGTCGCCGCCTGGGGCAACAACGGCAATGGTCAGACGGACGTGCCTGCTGGCCTGACGAACGTCGTCGCCACCTCTACTGGCTGGGACCACAGCTTGGCCCTGAAGCAGGACAGCACCATCGTGGCCTGGGGCTACAACGGCAGTGGGCAGACGACCATCCCCGTCGGTCTGACGGACGTCGTCGCCATCGCCGCTGGCTCCAACCACAGCCTGGTCCTGAAGCAGGACGGCACTGTCGCCGCCTGGGGCAACAACGGCAATGGTCAGACGGATGTGCCTGCTGGTCTGACGGATGTCGTCGCCATTGCGGCAGGGCAAATCCACAGTCTGGTCCTGAAGCAGGACGGCACCGTCGTGGCCTGGGGCTATGACGGCGACGGGCAGACGACCATCCCCGCTGGCCTGACAGACGTCGTGGCCATCTCGGCTGGGTACCGGCACAGCCTTGCGCTGAAGGCCGACGGCACCGTCGTGGCCTGGGGGCTCAACAACATTGGGCAGGCCACCATCCCTGCGGGCCTGACGGACGTCGTAGCCATCTCCGCCGGCGTCTTCCACAGCCTCGCGCTGAAGGCCGACGGCACCGTCGTGGCCTGGGGCAGCAACAACGAGGGGAATCTGAACGTGCCCGCCGGACTGACGGACGTCGTAGCCATCTCCGCCGGCTTCTTCCATAGCCTTGCGCTGAAGGCCGACGGCACCATGGTGGCCTGGGGCGACAACGCCCATGGGAATTTGAATGTGCCCACCGGGCCGTACCTGATCCCCTGAGCCCACCCACCGGCACTGTGAGGGGAAGTCGGTCCAGCACCGACTTCCCCTTCTGTCTTCTGTTCCCCTGGAGTTCCTGATGACCCGATTCCTTCCGCTGTTCCTCGCTCCCCTGATCCTCGGCAGCGCGCTCGCCGCCCCCGTCGTGGTGGGGGGCAGTGTCGGGGTGCTCCGCGCTGGTGTGGTGCCCGCCACCCTCACCCTCAGCACGCCCCTTGTCACATCGCCGCAGGCCGAACTCTGGG
>NZ_BMOL01000029.1 GCF_014647055.1 Deinococcus aerolatus
GTGCCATGCTCAAGTCTGACAGGGGGAGCGGCATGCCGCTCCCCCTGTCAATGGCCAAAGTCCAGCTTAGAGGCGAGCCGGGAATTGTGGTTGCGACGCGAAGCCGAAGCGTTCAATCACGGCCGCTGGGGTCCGTCTGGGACGGCCCGTGTCCGGATCAACCCAGACCCACTCGGTCTGGCACTCGGCCAGCCGCAGACCGCGCTGCGGTGGGTCGCCGCCGTTCACGCGGTCGACGGTGTAGGCGCGCACGCTGCGCAGGCCAGCGTGGACGGTCAGGGCCGTGCGGACGCGCACCCGGTCGCCGAGCAGGGCCGGGCGGTGGTAGGTGATGATGTGCTGCCGTGCCACCGGCACCGCGCCCAGCGCACGCAGGGCGTCGGTGCCCAGGCCCAGCCGTTCAGCGTGGGCTCGGGCCACCTGCTCGCACCACACCAGATACACGGTGTTGTTGACGTGATTCATCTCGTCCAGATGCTCCGGCCCGACCCTCAGCCGCAGCTCGTGCCGCCGCGCGGGAGGCAGGCCGTCCCACAGGGTATCGGCGTCCGGAATGCTCAGCTTCATGGGCGCTTCAGGCGTGGCCGCTGTCCAGCAGTCCGTTAACCGCCTGCGCGCCCGCAATGTCCAGTTTCGTGATGCCGCCCGCATCGTGCGTGAAGTAGTTGAGCCGGACCCGCCGGTAGAAGATGTGGATCTCCGGGTGGTGGTTCTGCGTCTCGGCCAGCGCCGCCACCCGCACCGCAAAGTCCACCCCGGCCTGGTAGCTGTCAAAGGTGAACTCGCGCGTCAACAGGCCGTCGTCGCCCCACCAGCCGTCGGGCTTGAGGTCATGCACATCGCCGTCACTCAGGGTGCGCTCCGGGTCGTAACCCATTCGGGGATCGTAGGCCATCTGCCCATGTTACGGGACGCTCAAGACCGGGTGGCCGGATCGTCAGGAGATGACTCAGAGGACTGCAGTAAGTTGCACGTTGTCAATTTGAACTTTGTCAGATTTGTTTAAGAGCACTCTATCTAAACTTTTCATATTCCTTCTTAAATCCGATTTAGCGAGGTGTCTTATGAGTATCTGGATCCGCCGGTTCAGGGCCCTGTTCAATCCACCTCTTGCTCATGATTTACCAGCACCTGACCTAATAATTCAGTCCGGCAGTTCTGCCACGTCGCCTCGCCCAGCCACGCCGCCTATTACAGAGCTTGACCTACTCAGGGCTCTAGGGTGCGACGTCTAGATCTGTCATAGGTCCGGCCTAGATGGCTGCAGACCACGCTAAAGCTCTCGACCCCGCACTCAGCAGGGCTTTTTGCAGTATTGCCGCCCAGCTCCCCATGCCTGCGTGCCCCGCCCGCTATGCTGCGCCCCATATGCGGGTGGCCCAGAAGGTGTTGAAGGGAACGGGCAACGGGGCGCTGCCGCCGATGCTCGAGCAATACGTGCGGATGCGCGACGAGGTGGCCGCGCAGCTGCCGCACGCCATCCTGCTGTTTCAGGTGGGCGACTTCTACGAGACATTCGGCGAGGACGCCGAGCGCGCTGCCCGGCTGCTGCGAATTGCGCTGACCCACAAGAGCAGCCGGGACTTCAGCACCCCGATGGCCGGCATTCCGCTGCGGGCACTGGACAGCAATGTGGAGCGCCTGCTGGCCGCCGGGGTATGCGTGGCGGTGGCCGATCAGGTGGAGGAACCCGGCAGCGGGCTGGTGGAGCGCAAGGTCACGCAGCTACTGACCCCCGGCACCGTGACCGAGGAACGTCACCTCAGCGCTGACGAGAACTACCTCGCGGCGGTGGCCACCGGCGACGGCTACGCGCTGGCGCTGCTGGACATCAGCACCGGCGAGTTCCGCTGCGCCGCCTTTCATACCCGCTCGGCGCTGTACGACGAACTGTCGCGCTGGCGGGCGCGTGAGGTGCTGCTGGCCCCCGAGCTGTCCGGCAATCCGGCGCTGCTCTCGGACTTCCAGACCCGCTTTCCGGTGATGCTCTCGCCGGCCAACTTTGAGGAAGACGGTTGCTGCGATGAGCTGAGAACCGTGCTGGGCGAGGTGCCGGGCAGCCTGAACTCGGCGGCGCTGCGGCGGGCCTGCGGGGCGGTGCTGGGTTACGCCCGCGTGACGCAACAGGGCGAACTGCGGATGGTGCGCCGCGCTGTGCGCTTCGAGCCGGGAGCGCACATGCGGCTGCCCGAGGCGGCGGTGCGGGCGCTGGAGCTGTTCACGGCCCAGGCACCCGGCGGCGTGGCCCTGATGGACGTGCTGTCCCAGACGCGCACG
The DNA here is from genome assembly GCF_014647055.1 of Deinococcus aerolatus. Taxonomy (NCBI): domain Bacteria; kingdom Thermotogati; phylum Deinococcota; class Deinococci; order Deinococcales; family Deinococcaceae; genus Deinococcus; species Deinococcus aerolatus. The sequence goes on from NZ_BMOL01000029.1 coordinate 2,278, forward strand.
GCAGGCGGGCGGCGCAGGCTACGGGCCTGGCTGCGCGCCCCGCTGCTGGACGAGCTGAGCATCCGCGCCCGGCTGGACAGCGTGGAGACCCTGACCCGCGCCGCCGACCTGCGGACCGGGGTGCGCTCGCTGCTGTACCGCGCCCACGATCTGGAACGGCTCTCGGCGCGGGTGGCCGTCAAGCGGGCCACCCCCCGCGAGGTGGCCTCGCTGGCGCGCACGCTGGAGCTGCTGCCCGAGGCCGTGCGGCTGCTGGACGGCCTGGACGGCCTGCTGGGCGGCGTGCGGACCCGGCTGGACGGCCTGCCTGAAGTCGTGACCCGCATCCGCGCCGCACTGGTGGACGATCCGCCCATCCGCGCCGGGGACGGCGGGCTGATCCGTGACGGCTTCCACGCCGGTCTGGACGAATTGCGCAGCGCGGCAGTGGGTCACCGCGCGTGGCTGGCCGAGCTGGAACTGGCCGAGCGGGCCAGAACCGGCATCGGCAACCTCAAGGTGGGCTTCAACAATGTCTTCGGGTATTACCTGGAGGTCACCGGGCCGCACCTGGGCAAGGTGCCCCCGGACTACCGCCAGATCGCCACCCTGAAAGACCGTGCCCGCTTCACCCGCCCGGACCTGCGCGAGCGCGAGCGCGAGATTGCCCGGCTGGAACAGGCCGCCGAACGGCTGGAACTGGAGGTCTTCACCGAGCTGCGCGACAGCCTGGCCGCCCACGCCGAGGCACTCTCGGAGGCGGCCGGGGCGCTGGCTGAGCTGGACGTGCTCTCTGCCCTGGCCGAGATCGCCGTGGAGTGCGGCTGGACCCGCCCGCAGACGGTGGACGGCGGCGCGCGCCTGACCCAGGCCCGGCATCCGGTGGTGGAGGCAGCCACCGGCGGCAAATTCGTGCCCAACGACGCCGTTCTGGGGCCAGGGCGCACCACGCTGCTGCTGACCGGCCCCAACATGGCCGGCAAGTCCACCTACCTGCGCACCGTGGCCATCTGCGCGCTGCTGCACCAGATTGGCTCGTTCGTCCCGGCTGACGGGGCGGACCTGCCGGTGTACGACGCCATCCACACCCGCATCGGGGCCAGCGACGATCTGGCCGGCGGGCGCAGCACCTTCATGGTGGAGATGTCGGAACTGGCGGCCATCCTGCACGGCGTCACCGCCCGCAGTCTGGTGATTCTGGACGAGGTGGGGCGCGGCACCTCCACGCTGGACGGTCTGGCCATCGCGCAGGCGGCGCTGGAACACCTGCACGGCACCGGGGCGCACACGCTGTTCGCCACCCACTACTTCGAGCTGACCCGGCTGGAAGGCGAGCACCCCGGTCTGGTCAACCTGCACGTCGCCGCCGAGGAGGATGAGAGTGCCCATGACGGGCGCGGCGGCCTGACCTTCTACCATCAGGTGATTCCCGGCGCGGCCCGCCAGAGCTACGGCGTGGAGGTCGCGCGGCTGGCCGGGCTGCCCGCCCCGGTCACGGCACGCGCTGCCCGCCTGCTGACCGCCCTGAACACCGGCAGTGATGACGGCCGCCTGACCCGCGAACTGGCCGCCCTGGACCTGGGCCGCCTGACGCCGCTCCAGGCGCTGGAGCTGCTGCACGGCTGGCAGCGGGCCGTGGTGGGGGCCGAACCCCAGCAGGCCTGAAGCTGGGCAGTGGGCCAGCCTCGCCCTGTGCAGTTTTGGGGCCGGGAGGACGCACCCCTACCTCCAAACCATCCCAGAAAACCGCCCATGCCAAAGGAGTGCCCATGACCACCCTGTCCCGTCCCGATACCCTGTCCCCCGCTGCTCTGGAGGGGTTGCGCACCCGCTTCGGCGGGCAGCTCAGCACCGCCCAGGCCGTCCTGGAGGCGCATGGCCGCGACGAGAGCCGCCAGGAACTCGCCCTGCCGCACGCTGTGCTGTTTGCAGAAAGTGAGGCGGATGTGGTGGACGCGCTGCGGCTGGCCCAGGAATACGGCTTTCCGGTGGTGCCCTTCGCGGTGGGCAGCAGCCTGGAGGGACAGGTGGTGCCGGTGGCAGGCGGGCTGTCCTTAGACGTGAGCGGCATGAACGCGGTGCTGGAAGTGGCGGCGGGCGGCTTTCAGGCCACCGTGCAGCCGGGGCTGACGTACCCGGAACTGAACCGGCAGCTCCGTCATCTGGGCCTGTTCTTCCCGGTCGATCCCGGCGCGGAGGCCAGTCTGGGCGGCATGGCGTCCACCAATGCCAGCGGCACGGCGGCGGTGCGCTACGGCACCACGCGCGACAACGTGCTGGAGCTGCGGGTGGCATTGGCCGGGGGCGAGGTGATCCGGGTGGGCAGCCGGGCCAGAAAGACCAGCGCCGGGTATGACCTCAAGAACCTGTTTATCGGGGCCGAGGGCACGCTGGGCGTGATCACCGAGCTGACGGTCCGGCTGTGGCCGCTGCCCGCGCATCTGGTGGTGCTGCGGGCCAACTTCGCGACGCTGGGCGAGGCGGCCCGGTGTGCCGTGGACATCATGGGCGCGGCGCTGCAACCCGAGCGGCTGGAATTGATCGACGAGCGCCAGATTCACGCGGTCAACGCTCACAAGGGCACCGCCTTTCCCGAGGCTCCTACGCTGTGGATCGAGCTGGCCTCTCCCAGTGAAACCGCGCTGGCCGAGGCGCTGGCGCTGTGCCGCGAACTGGTCACCGACGGCGGTGGCACGGGGCTGCATGCCGCCCACAGCGCCGGGGAACGCGCCCAGTTGTGGGAGGCCCGACACCACGCGTACTACGCCATCACTGCGCTGCACCCCGGCCACGTCAACAGGACCACCGACCTGTGCGTGCCGCTGCATCACCTGCCGGAGGTGGTGGAGTTCACCCGCCAGCAGGCCGACGCGGCGGGCCTGGACGCCAGCATCGTGGGACATGTCGGGGACGGCAACTTTCATGTGCTGTTCCACGCGCCCCCGGACGACGCGGACACCTGGGCCAGGGTGGACGCCGTCTACGACGCCATGATCACCCGCACGCTGTCGCGCGGCGGCACCTGCAGCGGCGAGCACGGCGTCGGGCTGCACAAACGCGCCTATCTGGCCCGCGAGCACGGCGACACGCTGGAGCTGATGCGCGGCATTAAGACGCTGCTGGATCCGGCGGGCGTGATGAATCCGGGGAAAATCCTGCCCTGAGGGGCGCGCCGGGCCCACGGCGACGCGCGGGTGGGCCTCTGAATCCTGAGCCGGAATGGACAGGTCCTCTCACCGAGCCGGGAAATCATGGGGCATATGCCGAACGGCGACGCGCGGCGGCACCTACCCCGGCCTCGCCACGCTGTTCCCGGTGTCGCCGACATTCCACGGACCTGCCAGGTCCCACCGAGGAAAACCATGCCTGACGCTCTATCCCGCCCCCGCCCCGCCCCCCGTCCCCTGTCGGTGCCCCCACGTGAGGCCCTGCGCCGCCTCGGCCTGGCCCTGCTGCTGGGCGGAGGGCTGTCGGCCTGTGCTGGGGAGGCCGGCCTGGCCGCGCCCCCGCCCGTGGAGGACGGCCTGGCCCCGCCGCTGCAGCCGCAGACCGTCTGGACCGCGCTGTTCAACGGCCAGAACCTGGGCGGCTGGTCCACGTGGCTGCCGTCGCGTGGGGTGGACAACGACCCGGAAGGCGTGTTCCGGGTCACGGACGGTGAGCTGCGCGTGCTGGACGTCGCGCCCACTGCCGGGGACCGGGAGTACGGCTACCTGCTGACCAGCAACCGCTACGCCAACTACCGTCTGCGCCTGCAGTACCGTTGGGACACCCGGAAATTCGCGCCGCGCCTGAACGAGCCGCGCGATTCGGGCGTGCTGTACCACGTCACCGGCCCCAACACACTCTGGCCCAGCAGCGCGGAATTCCAGATCATGGAAGGGGCCACCGGCGACCTGTGGGGACTGGCAGGCACCAACTTCACGTCCACAGTCAGTGATCCGGGGGCCAGGGAACTGAAGCACGACCCCTTTGGAAAACCCGTGACCACCCAGGAGCCTGCGGACGGCTACCGCCGGATGGTCCGGGCCGACGGCGTCCGCGAGGTGGCCGGCTGGAACACGCTGGAACTGGTGGTGTCGGGCGATCAGGCCACGCAGATCGTCAACGGGCAGGTGGCGGCCCAGGCCACCGCACTGCGTGCGCCGGGCGGCGCCCCCCTGACGGCGGGCCGTATCGCCCTGCAGGCCGAGGGGGCAGCGGTGTCATACCGCGAGATCGAGCTGCGCCCGCTGGCCTACCTGACCCCGCCCCAGGGCGCGCGGGTGCTGCTGGGCAGCGCCAGCACCCCGCAGAGCGTGGGGGCCGACTGGCTGGACCGCCGGGGGAGTGAGGTCCGGTGGCCGGTGCAGGGCGGCGTGGCCACCGTCCGGCCCAGCAGCGATCCGCGCGACACCAACGACATTCAGACGCGTGACTCCTTCGGCGATTTCCGGCTGCATCTGGAGTTCCGCCTTCCCGCCACCCGCGCGGAGCTGGGCGAACAGGACCGGGCCAACAGCGGCGTGTACCTGCAGGGCCGCTACGAGGTTCAGATTCTCGACTCCTTCGGGGGCGCCCTGGCGGGCCAGAACGACCTGGGGGCCATCTACGGCCAGCACGACGCCAGCAGCAACGCGGCCCTGCCGTCCGGCACCTGGCAGAGTTACGACATTGAGTTCCGCGCCGCGCGCTGGAGCGGCGGCCAGAAAACCGAAAACGCCCGCGCCACAGTCTGGCTGAACGGCGAGAAGATTCAGGACAACGTGGTCCTGAGCGGCCCGACCATGCTGGGCGCTCCCGAGGCCGAGACGCCGGGGCCAATCGTGCTGCAGGACCACGGCAGCGGCGTCAGCTTCCGCAACATCTGGGTGGAGTCTGGGGGAAGCACGCCCTGAGGGGTGACGGATCCGGCGTGGCCTGCCTCAGCGCTGACGCACGCCCCACCGGATCAGGCGTCTGCCTGAGATGAGAGTCGGTACATTGCGCGCATGACTGCCACGGACCGCTTTGACCGCCTCTTTGAGCGCTGCGTCGCCGAGCACGGACGCTTCAGTCACCCGGCCCACATCCATCTGGCGTGGCTGTTGCTGGAAGAGGCACCGGCGCTGGAGGCCTTGGCCACCACCTTCGACACCGGGCTGCGTGCCCTGGCACAGCGGCTGGGGCTGACCGGCAAATACAACGCCACCCTGACCACCGCGTACTTCTTTCTGGTGCTGGAACGCCGGGCCGCGGGTCAGGGCTGGGAGGCCTTCGCTGCCGCGAACCCCGACCTGCTGGACTGGGAGGCCCGGACCAGATTGCTCGGCCCCTATTACGACGCCGCCACCCTGGCGTCGGAGGAGGCGCGGCGGAGCTTTGTCATGCCGCGCAGGCCGCAGCGCTGACCACAGGGGTCCACCCAGGGCCAGCGGGTGGAGCCAGGGACCGCGCCCCCTTGACCCCCTCCCCCGCCGCGGGCGACAATGCCCGCAGCGTTGATCCGCAGGAGTAGCGCGCATGTGCCCGGTAGAGCGAGCCTGAGACGGTGGAAGTCAGGTGGGCGGCAGCGCGTGAAGGGCGGCGGGGAGCTGTTGGCAGAGCAAAAAGGGCCAGGAGGCGGCAGACCGCCGCGTTCTGGAACTGGGGTGGAACCGCGCGAGTCCTTGAATTTGCGTCCCCAGACGGACCGGTCCGGTGCCGTCTGGGGCGTTTTTGCGCCCTTCAGCGGGCCGGCGGCCCGGAAGGAGAATCCCCTATGCCCGCATCATCGATGGAAGAGCTGGTCAGCCTGTGCAAACGCCGCGGTTTTATTTTTCAGGGCAGTGAGATCTACGGCGGCCTGCAGGGCTTCTACGACTACGGCCCCCTCGGCGTGGAGCTGAAGAACAACATCAAGGCCGCGTGGTGGAGAAGCAACGTCTACGAGCGCGATGACATGGAAGGCCTGGACTCCAGCATCATCATGCACCGCATGGTGCTGCGCCACAGCGGCCACGAGGCGACGTTCTCGGACCCCATGGTGGACAACAAGAAGAACAACAAGCGCTACCGTCTGGACCATCTGGTGAAAGACCAGAAGGCGGACGTGGTGGCGCGGGTCGCCGCCGAGATGGGCGCGGACCCGGCCAACTTTCCGGCGGTGGTGGCGGCGCTGAACGCCAGCCCGGCGCAGGCCTCGGAAGCGCTTAAGGCGGCCGGCGTGCGCGACCCCTTCTCCGGCGAGGTGGGCGACTGGACCGAGCCCAAGCCCTTTAACATGATGTTCAAGACCACCATCGGCCCGGTGGCCGACGAGGACAGCTACGGCTACCTGCGCCCGGAAACGGCCCAGGGCATCTTCACCAACTTCAAGAACGTAGTGGACTCCACCTCTCGCCGCCTGCCCTTCGGCATCGCGCAGATCGGCAAGGCCTTTCGCAACGAGATCACGCCGCGCAACTTCATCTTCCGGGTGCGTGAGCTCGAGCAGATGGAAATCGAGTTCTTCTGCGTGCCCGGCACCGACGAGGGTTGGCACGAGCACTGGCTGGAAAAGCGGCTGAGCTGGTGGGAGGCGCAGGGCGTGCCGCGCAGCAGGATCGAGATTCTGGATGTGCCGCCCGAGGACCTGGCGCACTACTCCAAGCGCACCTACGACCTGATGTACGACTACCCCACCCTGGGCTTTGAAGAAATCGAGGGCATCGCCAACCGCAGCGACTACGATCTGGGCTCGCACACCAAATCGCAGTCCGAGCTGAATCTCGTCGCCACCGTCGCCGAGAACAACGACTCCATCGCCAAGCTGACCATCCCGCACCCCGAGACGAATAAGCCCGTCGTGCCGTTCGTGATCGAGCCGTCCGCCGGGGTGGACCGGGCGCTGCTGGCGGTGCTGAGCGAGGCATTTACCAAAGAGACGCTGGACAACGGCAGCGAGCGGATTGTGCTGAAGCTCAGGCCCCATCTGGCCCCGATCAAGGTGGCGGTAATTCCGCTGGCGCGCAACCGTGAGGAAATCACCAGCGTCGCCAGGGCGATCAAGGCTGAACTGCAGGGCCTGGGCCTGGGCCGGGTGCTGTACGAGGACAGCGGCAACATCGGCAAGGCGTACCGCCGCCACGACGAGGTGGGCACGCCGTACTGCGTGACCGTGGACTTCGACACGCTGGGTCTGGGCGGCGGCGAGGGCAAGACGTCCGATCCGGCGCTGAGGGACACCGTGACGGTGCGGGACCGCGACACTTTGAGCCAGGAGCGGGTGAAGATCAGCGAACTCGCGGGCTGGATTCGCGAGAAACTGCGGTAACCCTGGCCGCCGCCTGACGCGGCAGGACGCCAGACAGGAGGGTGCGGGGGGCCGGGGCGGCCTCCCGCTTTTCCCTGCCTGACCTTCCGCTGCCGCCGGAACCTGCCCGAAAGCCCTAGAATGGCCGACATGTTGTTTCTGTCGGCCCTGTTGCTGCTGGTGGCCTTTCTCGTGGGCAGCCTGCCGCTGGGGTATCTGCTGCTCAGCCGCGCGGGGGTCAATGTCCGCCTCAGCAACGCGCACAACCTGGGGCTGGAGAACATGCTGCGGCTGGTGGGGCCGGGACTGGCGACGGCCTCGGCGCTGCTGGACGCGGGCAAGGGACTGCTGGCGGTGCTGATGGCCTCCAGCCTGGGGCGTCCGGAGGTCACGGTGCTGGCGGCGCTGGCCGCGTATCTGGGCCACCTGAACCCCCCGCACGCGCTGTACCGCCCGCTGTACGGCACAGTGCCGCCCCGCGGGCGCGGAAACCTGACGCTGCTGGGCGCGCTGGCAGGGCTGGCCGTCACCGGGGCGCTGCCGCTGTGGGTGGCGGCCCTGCCGGTGGTGGTCTACGCGGGCGTCACCGGGTACTGGGGCTACGTCAGCGCGGCGACCCTCGCGGGCCTGAGCGCCTTTGCCGTGGCCGTGGCGCTGCTGCCGGTGGGCACGCCGGCCAAGCTGGCGGGGCTGGGGCTACTGGTGGCGGCCGGATGGCGCTTCAAGGAGAACATCGGGCGCATGCTGGACGGCACCGAGCCCAGGTTCGGCGAGGAGGTGCCGCTGGCCGGCAAGCGCAGCGACGAGGTGGTGGCCGCCTTCATGATCCACCCCATGACGCTGGAGAACTTCTGGTCCGCCCGCCGCTTCGCGTGGCTGCGGCCGCTGGTGCAGCGCGGCGTGATCAGCGAGCGCACCGTCCGCCAGATGGCCGAGAACCTGCGGCCCATGAAGGTGGGCGAGCTGCGCGGCATCCGCACGCCCGAGGGCCAGAGCATCCGCTGCTACCTGCTGTCGAGCCCGCTGCTGCCCGACGTGTTCGACACGCAGCCGGAACTGGCCACCCGCCGGGCCATCGAGGGCGCGCGGCTGGCCCACGAGCTGGGCGCGGAGGTCTTCGGGCTGGGCGCGTTCTGGTCCGTGGTGGGCAACAAGGGTGTGGACGTGCAGGCCGCCGTGCCGGAAATCACCGTGACCAACGGCGGCGCCTACACCTCCGGCACCATCAAGGCCGCCATTCCGGGCATCCTGAGGCACTTTGAATCGGAGGGCCGGGACCTGGGGGCCGCCACCGCCGGCATCGTAGGCGCCAACGGCGTGGTGGCCTTCGGCATCGCACGGACCATCGCGCCGCAGGTGGCCAGGGTCATCATGCTGGGGCGCAACATGGACAAGCTTGAGCGCAGCGCCGCCACCCTGCGCCGGGCCAATAAGGACACCGAGATCATCACGACCACCGATTACGCCGCGCTGAAGACGGCGGACCTGATCTTCTCGGCCACCAGCGATCCGGAGCCGGTGATCTTCCCGCAGCACGTCAAGCCCGGCACCTGGATCTTCGACGAGGGCCGTCCGGCAGATGTGGACGAGAGCGTCTCCCGCGTGCCGGGCGTGCGGATCATTCCCGGCGGCGTGGTGCGCCCGCCCGGCGGCATGACCAGCGCCATCGACCTGCAGTTCGGCGAGGGCGCGGTGCCGGCCTGTCTGGCCGAGACGCTGATCATCGCTGCCACCGGCGAACACCACCGCAAGAGCCTGGGGCCGCAGACGCTCAGCGAGAACATCAATTTCTTCGTGGAGCAGGCCGCGCGGCTGGGGTTTGAAGTGGTGGACTGAGGGAAACGCCCATCCCTTCCGTCCCCTGACCGTCCCCGCCCCGCGCTTCCCAAACTGACGCCACTCTAAGAAGCGCCGGGGCCTGTCTTGAATTGCGGCCCGGCGCGGTTTCGGCCGCCCTATGCTGCGGTATGCCCGGCTGCCTCCCGCGCCTCCTGCTGACCCTGGCCCTGGCCTGCGGGGGCTGGGGGCTGGGGGCCGCGTTGCCGCTGTTTCTGGGGCCGGTGTGGCCCGCCGCGCCCGTGAACCTGCTGGCCTGCGACCCGCCGACGGACCCGCTGGAACACGCGCTGTGGCGGGTGGTCACCGCGAACGGACGGCCAGACACCAGTTGCGGCAACGCCTTTGGCGGCTACCTGCGTACGCCGCGAAGCGTGGACACGCCGCTGGACGCCTTCGAGATCACCGCCGGTCAGATCGTCGGTGCCCGCAGCGAAGTCCTGCTGACCAACATGGAGTGGCACGCCGGACCGGGCCATCCCGGCTGGAGCTTTGCCCAGGCGGCGGCCACCCTGTACGGGCGGGTGCGGACGGACCCCGCCGCGTACCCCCAGGGCATGACGGTGCGGGTGCTGCTGGGCGGCTTCCCGGACCTGATCAACCCGGACGGCCGCACGCAGCCGCTGGCGCTGCTGGGCGATCTGCTGCGGCTGGGCGTGCCGATGCAGGACGACCGCGTGGGCTGGCAACTCAGCCTCCTCAATTACCGGTACCTGCCGCACAGCCACGTCAAGCTGCACGTCATCGACGGCCAGGACCTGACGGTGGCCGGGTACAACTACACCAACTGGCACCTGCCGGGCACCGAGCCGGGGGGCCAGGACCTGCACGACCTGGGCCTGCGGATGACCGGCCCGGTGGCGCAGAGCGGCGTGGCCGTGTTCGATGACCTGTGGCGGCACAGCTTGCAGTTGCGCTGCCCGGCCGGGGTGACGCGGGCGGAGGCCGAAGCACAGTGCCAGATGACGCCGCCGGACCCGGTGACGCACCCGGCGGCGGCACGCAGGGCCGTGCCCACCGGGAATTCCCGCGCCTTCATGCTGTACCGCCGCCCCGGAGACGACGCGGCGGACCGCGCCCATCTGGCGCTGCTGGGCGCGGCAAAACGCCAGCTTGATCTGCAGCAGGCGGATTTCGGGCCCACGCCAGGCTGCTGGGGCGCGTACCTGAACCCGCAGGGCTGCGGTCCGGACAGCTGGCCGGTATACCTGAGTGCGGTGTTGCAGGCCATCGGACGCGGGGTCCAGGTCCGGCTGCTCACCGTGGATTATGGGGTGGGCGCCCCGGCCAACCGTAGCGGGGTCACGCTGCTGCGTCAGGCGCTGCGCCGCCGGGGCCTTGAGGACCGCTTTCAGGCCCGCTACACCACCTTCAAGATGCACGCCAAGGCCTTGACGGTGGACCGGCGCGTGGTGGTAACCGGCAGCATGAACTTCCACTTCAGTGCCTGGGGCCAGCTTGGATTGGCCGAGGCCGCACTGGCCACCAACGACCCGGCGGCAGTGGCCGAACAGGAGGCCCGTTTCGAGCGTGTGTGGAACACGGGCAGCCGCGCGGTCCCGGAGGAATGGTGGCTGAAGAACGTGCCGCCCGACCCCGTGCCTGGCCCCGGCGCCGGGACACCCGACACGGTCATGCCCCGGCCCGGCCCGTAGACTGAGGCCATGACTGACCCCTCCCCCACCCGGCCCGTGCGTGCGCGGCATGGTTGAGCGCGTGTATCTCGCCAAGCCGCGCGGCTTCTGCGCGGGCGTGGTCATGGCCATCGGCGCGGTGGAACGGGCCGCCCGCACCGAGGACAGGCCGGTGACGGTCTACCACTCGATTGTCCACAACCACACCGTCGTCGACCGGCTGCAAAGCGCCCACGGCGTGCATTTCGTGGAAAATCTAGATGACATCACGGCGCTGCCAGAGGGCGGCGACACCGTCGTGTTTTCCGCGCACGGCATCAGCCCCCTGGTACGCGAGCGGGCGCGGGCGCTGGGGCTGGCCACCATCGACGCGACCTGTCCGCTGGTCACCAAGGTCCACACCGAGGCCAAGAAATACGCCCGCGAGGGCCACACCATCCTGCTGATCGGCGACAGCGCCCAGCACCAGGAGGTGATCGGCACGCGCGGTGAGGCCCCGGACAGCACCATCCTGGTGGGCGTGCTGGGCAAGCGCGGCGAGGGGCTGCACGATCCACACACGGTGACCGTGCCGGACCCCGAGCGGCTGGTGGTGCTGACCCAGACCACCCTGAGCGTGGACGACACGCGGCGCACGGTGGACATCCTGAAAGCCCGCTTTCCCAACCTGATCGTGCCGCCCAGCGAGGACCTGTGCTACGCCACCAAGAACCGCCAGGACGCGGTCAAGGCCATCGCGCCCAACGTGGACGCCTTTCTGGTGCTGACCAGCACGCATTCCAGCAACGGCATGCGGCTGCTGGAACTGGCCGCCGAGACGTGCGGCCGGGCCGAGCGGCTCGAGACCGTGGATGATCTGGCGGAGCTGGACCTGGGCGGCGTCCAGGCCATCGGCATCACCAGCGCCGCCAGCACCCCCGACGACCTGGTGCAGGCGGTGGTGGCCCACTTCCGCGCCCAGAACCCGCAGTTGCAGGTGATCGAGGAGGGCGAGTGGGAGAACATCGAGTTCCGCGAGCCGAAGAAGATCCTGGCCAGCCAGCCGCTGCCGCGCACGATGGGCTGAGCCGAATGGGGACAGGGTCTGAAGGTCTGGGCGCCCGCCCGCCGTCCTTTGCTCTAGCATGCCCCGCATGAAGGTGCAGGCATGATTGTGGTTAAGGTGGGCGGCAGCGCCGGAATCGATTACGACGCGGTGTGCAGCGATCTGGCGGCGCGCTGGAAGGCAGGCGAACGTCTGATCCTGGTCCACGGCGGCAGCGGTGAGACCAACCGCGTGGCCGAGGCCCTGGGCCACCCGCCCAAGTTCGTGACCAGTCCCAGCGGCTACACCAGCCGCTTCACGGACCGCCAGACCCTTGAAATCTTCGAGATGGTGTACTGCGGCAAGATCAACAAGGGCATCGTCGAGCGGCTACAGCGCCTGGGCGTCAACGCGGTGGGCCTGTCGGGGCTGGACGGACGCATCTTTGAGGGCCGCCACAAGGACAGCGTGCGGGCGGTGGAAAACGGCAAGGTCAAGGTGCTGCGCGGCGACCACACCGGAACGGTGGAGCGGGTCAACACCGGGCTGATCGAGCTGCTGCTCACGGCCGGATACCTGCCGGTGCTCACGCCCCCCGCCAGCAGCTACGAGGGCGTGGCAATCAACGTGGACGGGGACCGCGCCGCCGCCGCGCTGGCCGTGGCCCTGAAGGCCGAGGCGCTGCTGCTGCTGTCCAACGTGCCGGGGCTGCTGCGTGAGTACCCGGACGAAGCCAGCCTGATCCGCCAGATTCCGGCGGGCAACGTGGAAGCGTACCTGGAATTCGCCCAGGACCGCATGAAGAAGAAGGTGCTGGGTGCGGCGGAGGCGGTGGCGGGCGGCGTGCAGCGCGTGATCTTCGGCGACGCCCGCGCCGGGCAGCCCATCACGGCGGCGCTGAACGGGGCCGGGACGGTGGTGTCGTGACTGTGCCGCGCCGCAGCGCAGGAGGGACCATGGACCCGTTGCTGATCACCACCACCAACGAACTCGAGGGGTACCGCGTGACCCGCCAGCTGGGCGTGGTGCGCGGCCTGACCGTGCGCTCGCGCAGCGTGCTGGGCAACCTCGGCGCGTCGCTGCAGACCATGCTGGGCGGCAACATCACCCTGTACAGCGAGCTGGCCGAGAAGGCCCGTCAGGAGGCGTTTGACCTGATGGTTCAGCACGCCCAGGAACGCGGGGCCAACGCCATTCTCGCCATGCGCTACGACGCCAATGAGATCACCGACGGCGTGACCGAGGTGCTGGCCTACGGCACGGCGGCGGTGGTGGAGCCGCGCTGAAGTCCTCCATGACAGGCCCCCGGTCTCAATGAACGCCACCGAACTGCTGACCTATCTGGGCGCCAGAGGCGGCCAGGAATACCGCGTCACTGCCCTACTGCACGTGGGCCGGGGCCGCATGGCCAGTGTGCGCGAGCTGGGCGAGTACCGCCTGAACATGCGCGGCGCAAGCGTGCAGGCCACCGGCCCCAGCGGGCAGACGCGCCTGCTTGACCGGGACGAGTTCCTGGCCGTCTTCGGCAGCTACGCCTTCAGTCCCGCGACACCCACCGGGAAAATGACCGATCTGGGGCCGCTGTTTGGATCCTTCGGGTAAAGGGCGTCCGGAACGCGGACCCTCCATAAGTCTTCCGGATGGGCCGGCATCCGTATCGCCTGCCCCGCCCGCGCCAGACCCGCAAAAAGGGCAGAGGTCACAACCCCCTGCCCACACCTGTCGCGGTCCTGTCCCGCTTACGGCTGCTGCGCCTTGGGGAAGGTGACGTCGCCCAGGTTGACCGTGACCTCGCGGGTCTCACCGCCGCGCTGAACGGTCAGCTGCACGCTGTCGCCCACGCTCTTGCCCAGCACGGCGCTCTGCAGGCTGTTGTCGTCGGAGATCGGCTGGCCGTCGATGGCCGTGATCAGGTCGCCGTCGGTGGAGACCGATGAGGTCTGGCCCGTGGCGGGGTTGGTGAGCTTGATGCGCTCGTTGCTGCCCGCCTGGAGCCTGGCGTTGGCGGCAGGACTGCCCGGCACCACGCTCTGCACCAGCGCGCCGTTTTCCGGCAACCCGGCGGCCTCGCGCTGCTGGGCGCTCAGGCCGCTCACGTCGGTGAAGGTGATGCCCATGCGCGGCGGCTGCACCACGCCGCCCTTGCCCGCCTGCAGCTGGGGCAGCAGTTTCTTGACCGTGTTCACCGGGATGGCAAAGCCCACGCCCGCGCTCTGGCCCGCACCGCCGGTCAGGATCTGGGTGTTCACGCCGATCACCTCGCCCGCACTGTTCAGCAGCGGGCCACCAGAGTTGCCGGGATTGATGGCCGCGTCGGTCTGAATCAGGCTCTGCTTGATGCCCTGCATGCCCACCGGGGCGGTGCGCTCCAGGCTGCTGATGATGCCCTCCGAGACGCTGAAATCCAGGCCGAACGGCGCGCCCATGGCGATGGCCTTGAGGCCCACGTCCAGTGCGGCGCTGTCGCCCAGCGGAATCGGCTGAATCAGGGTCCTGGGCAGCCCCTCGGCGCGGATCAGCGCCAGATCGAAGTCGGGGGCGCGGGCAATCACCTTCGCCTTGTACTCGGTCTTGTCGCCGTGCACGCGGATGGTGATCTCGCTGGCCCCGTCCACCACATGGTTGTTGGTGATGATGTCGCCCCCGCTGGAGACGAAGAAACCGCTGCCGGTGCCGGTCTGGGGCTGGGGCGTACCCATGTCGCCCAGCGGACTGTCGCCCTCACCAAAGGGGAACCCGAAGGGCATCTGCTCCTGCATCCGCTTGCGCAGCTGGGCCTGCGGACTGCTGCTGCTGTCCTCGGTCACGCTGACGTAGACCAGACCGCCCTGGCGCTGCTTGACCACGCCAACCGTGTTCGACTCGGACTCGGTGCGCGCCCGGCCATTGTTGTAGGTGTTCGACTGGGCCAGCGGCGACGCAGGGGGGGTGGCCAGCGCCTGCACCATCTGGCCCTGGGCCGGCTGGGACGCCGTGGCAGGCGAGGCGTTCAGGGCGGAAGAGCGGTCATTGATGCCGTAGCCCACGAACGCGCCGAGGGCCAGCGTACCCGACAGGGCCAGAATAGAAAGGTTCTTCTTCATGGCCACAGCATGCCGCCCGCCGGTTACACGGCGGTTAAAGCCCCAGCAGCAGAAAGCTCCCGGTCAGCGGAGACCGGGAGCCTGTGGGTTGTACCGGACGGATGTTGACCCGGACGTTACTTCTTGCGCTTGCCGCCGCCGCCGCCCGGCTTCTTGGGGCCGCCGGTGGTCGTGCGTTCCTTGGCGTCACGCATGAACGAGCGCAGCTTGGCCTCGAATTGCGGGCTCTGGCGCCCGATGGCGCGCGGGCGCGGCACCTCCTCGGGCTCTTCGAGCAGCTCCTTGATCGACAGGTCCAGGCGGCCCCGCTCGTCGCGGCCCAGCACCTTGACCTCGATGTTCTCGCCCTCGCGCACGTGGTCGTGGATGTTGCGCACGAACGAGTGGGCAATCTGCGAGATGTGAACGAGGCCCGTTTCGCCGTTCTCGAACTGGATAAACGCGCCGAAATCGGTCACACGGGTTACGCGGCCCTCGGCCACCGCGCCAGAATCAAGTTGCACTAAAGAAGTTCTCCTAGGGAAAGCATGGCTCACATGGTACACCATGCGGACGCGCCGCGAGTTGCTTCTCTGAGCTGAGGTTAATGTTGTGTGTGCGACTGCGTCTGGGCCGGTCAAAAACAGGAAGGCTCTCTGGTGCTGGGCAGCGTGGGCCGGGGCGCTGGGTATTCAGACCTCTGCCCGCGCCGCCCAGCGCGAGCGGCGGTAGTGCCGGACCTCGGCGGTCAGCAGAATGACCGTGTTGAGAAAGTAACTCAGGGTCAGCGCGGCGATCAGGCCGCCGCGCAGGGCACCCGAGGCCAGCAGCGGCAGCGCCGGGAACGTGGCCCCCCCGGCCAGCGGGGCCAGCGCCGCGACCGCCGCCGCCCACAGCAGCAGCAGCATGCCGCCCCAGGGGCTGCCCATCAGGCCGGTGCCCGGCAGCAGCAGGGTCAGCGCCCGGACCAGCGGGGCGCGGGCCTGGGCCGGGGTCAGGGGCGTGCGCGGCAGCAGCAGCGAGACCAGCATCGCGGCGGCCAGCAGGGCGGCCACCAGCAGCGCCCAGCCCAGGCGGGCGCTGCGGCCCGGCGCCGGGGTCAGCACCTGGGCCGGATTCAGCAGGGCCTGACGCAGCGTCACGCTCAGGTCACCGGTCACGGCGCGCGTCACGCTGCGCTGGTCCGGGTAGCACAGCCGGGACTGACCGGGGCGGTAGCTGCGCTGGAAGCTGGCGTCCGGCGTGTTGGGGTTCAGGCCCAGGTTGAACGCGGCGGCGCCCAGGTCGGGACGGCCGGTCAGGGCAGCGCGGTACTGCTCGCGGGCCTGGGCCTCGTCGCCACGCGCCTGCGAGATCGCGCCCAGGTTGTTCAGGGCGCAGGCGTCGGGCAGGGCCGCCGTGTAGATCTGCCGGGCCACCGCGTCATCACCGTCAAGCTGCGCTGCCAGACCGCTCAGCAGGGCGCTGTCGGGGCCGGGCCGCAGGTTCAGGTCACTCAGCCCGGCGCTGCCCCAGCCGCCGCCGTAGGTGCCGATGTTCAGCGCCGGGGCGCGCAGGGCCGCGCCGGCCAGGTTGGCCCACTGCCAGCCGCCCAGCGAGGCCACCAGCCCCGCCAGCAGCAGCGTCAGCAGCAGCCGCTCGCTCAGGGAGGCGTAGGCCACCGCAACGTACCGTGCCCGTGCCAGCGGCCGGCGCAGCCAGCCCAGCAGGCGCCCGCCCAGCGGCCGGGTGGCCAGCCCCTGGGGCCGCCAGGCCCGCAGCGTCACGGCCGCCAGCGCCGCACCCAGCGCCAGCAGCAGCGTCAGCGTCACCAGCCGCGCGGCGTCCCGCACGCTGCCCAGGCCGTCGGGTCCCAGGTTGTACAGCGTGCCGGCCCGCAGCGAGCGCGAGAACTGCCGCCATTCCTCGGCCTCCCCCGCGCGGCCCTGGGCCTCCAGGATGCCGGCGTAGCGCTCGTACAGTGCCGGACCACCCTCGAAGCGCGGGTGCAGCTCGCGGAGGTACGCCATCCAGGCGGCGGCGCGGGCCAGCCGGTTCTGGTTCAACAGCGTGCCCACGTACGCACTGGGGTTGCCGTACGCGGCCAGTGCCGTCCGGCCCACCGGCACGTCGGGATCTATCCCGCGTGAGGCGGCGTCGCGGCGGGCACGGTCCAGCGCCAGATCGGCGGCCGCCGGGTAGCCCGACGCGTCCAGTTGCGCGGCCAGCTGAACCCACGCCGGAAACGGCAGGGAGGTGCCCAGCGCCCGCCGCACGGCGCTGAGGGCCGCGTAGCTGTCGCCCTGGGCGCGGCGCTGTCCGGCCAGACGAAGCAGCAGGAATGGGTTGGTGGGGTCCTCGCTGGCCGCAGCCTGCACGCCCGCTTCCGGCACTGCCAGCGCCGCGCTCAACAGCCAGCCGGTGACGGCCGGGTCAGGCGGCAGGACCACCCGCTCCTGCACCAGCACGCCCCCCGCGCCCCCGGCCAGCGTGAAGCGCTCGGCGTAGCCGTCCCCGGCGGTGCTGACGCGCACCACGCCCCCCGACGCGTCCAGGGTGGTCACCGGCCCTGGCAGGTCGGCGCGGCCCAGCACGCGGCCCGCCGCGCTGTAGACGTAGACCTTGGGGCCCACGCCCAGGTACACGGCGCCGCCCACCTCCAGCGGGCCGCTCAGGTCGCCGCGCGCCGCCGGATAGCTGCGCTGCCAGACCAGCTGCGCGCCGTCCTCATAGCGCAGGGTCCGGCCTTCCAGCACGGCGGCGGCGCTGGCCTCTGGGCCGCACATGCCCATCAGGCCAAGCACCAGCCCACCGGCAGCCCAGCCCCACCAGCTCCGCCCGGCGCGGCTCACGGCCTGTCCCGGCCCGCCGGCGCGGCCAGCAGGTGAACGGCCCGCAGCGCCATGACCGCGCTTCCTGCCAGCAGGTCACCCAGGCCGCCGTAACGCAGGCTCAGCAGCAGGCCTGCCGGCACGGCAACGGCGGCAGCAAACGGCACGGCGTTCAGTTTCAGGCGGCGTTGCAGGGTGGCCCGGTACAGCGGAATCACGGCCAGCCCCAGGGCCAGTGCGCCCAGCAGGGTCAGCGGGGCCGCCACCAGCAATGCCCCCAGGAAAGGCGCGATGCCGCCGCCGCCCCGGAACCGGAAGAACACCGGGTAACAGTGGCCCAGCACCACCGCCAGGGTGGCCAGCCAAGTCAGCTCAGGCGCCAGTACGTGGGCCAGCGCCACGGCCAGCACACCCTTCAGGATATCCCCGGCGGTGACCAGAATGGCGGCGTTGCGCCCGAACTGCCGGAAGGTGCCGCTGCCCCCAGGCAGGTCGCGGCCCAGGATGTCGTCCCCGCGCGCCCGCGCGTACAGCACGCCGGTGACCAGCGATCCCAGCAGGTAGGACAGGGCGGCAACCAGCAGGGCTAACATACGCGCCGCATTGTAGGGCAGCGCCGCCGCAGGGAAGCCCGCGGACCGCCTGTGATGTGAACGGTCCGGCACCCCCACTTCCTCTACACTCGCAGCGATGAGCACCGCTGAACCCAGGAGGCAGACGCGTCCGGACCCCGAATCCCTGAGCCGTGACGAACTGCGACGCTACTCGCGGCAGCTGATGGTTCCCGAATGGCTGGAGGCCGGCGCGCAGGAGCGGCTACGGCGCTCCAGCGTGCTGCTGGTGGGCGCCGGCGGTCTGGGGGGCCCGGTGGCCCTGCAATTGGCCGGGGCTGGCGTAGGGCGGCTGGTGATTGCCGACGGCGACACGGTGGGGGTCAGCAATCTGCACCGCCAGACCCTGTTCACCGCCGCCGACGTGGGACGAAGCAAGGCGGAGGTTGCAGCGGCGCGTGTCCAGGCACTCAATCCCTTCGTGCAGGTCCAGACGGCCCCCAGACTGGAAGGCACGGACATGGACCGCGCCATGGGCGGCACGACGCTGGTGGTGGACGCCACCGACAATTTTGAGACGCGCTACGCTCTGGCCGACGCCTGCATGCGGGCGGAGCGCGAATGGGTCTGGGGCGCGGCGAGCGGCACCAGCGGCATGGTCAGCGTGTTCGGCCCGCACCTGGGCCTGCGTGACTTGTTTCCCACCCCCGGCAACGCGCCGTCCTGCGATGAGAGCGGCGTTCTGGGGCCGGTACCCAACATCGTGGGCAGCCTGATGGCCCAGGAGACCCTTAAGCTGCTGGGCGGCCTGGGAGACCCACTGCGGGGCCGTCTGTGGACTTTTGAAGCACTGTCTGGCCGGGTCCGGATCTTGAAGCTGGCATCTGCCGTGCTTTCCAGTTCTTAATTTAAATTAAATTTATTATTCATTCTATAGGGCGTTGTGGCGCTTATCTCCTCGGTTTTTGTCTGTGATTTGTCCGGCGAGGAACAGCACGTTGCCGGGAAAAAAGCAGCCGTGGCGCGCCATCCTGGGGATTGACTGGCAATAAACGTGTGTTAAGGTGCATTTGAGCCAACAATTCGCTCAATTCAGATTCCGGAGGTTTGCATATGGCCAAGAGCACCAGACCCGCCGCCAGGAAGCCCACTACCAAAGCTGCACCCGCAAAAAGCGCGACCAGCAAGATTGCCAAGACCCAGATCGTCGACATGGTCGCCGACAAGACCAGCTTGAACAAGAAACAGGCCGGCGAGGCCGTAGCCGCCGTGTTGGACAGTGTGGTCTCTGCCTTACAAGGCGGCAAGAGCGTGGGCCTCCCTGGCCTGGGCACCCTCAGCGTGACCCAGACGGCGGCCCGCACCGGGGTGCGCCCGGGTACCAGTCAGAGAATCACGATTCCCGCAGGCAAGAAGATCCGGTTCAAGGTGGCCAGCACCCTCAAGGGCACCTTGTAGAACTGGAGCACTCTCGAGACAGCTTTTTAAGAGGCACAGGTTCAGAGCGTCTGGCAACAGCAGGCTCTGAACGTGTGCCTCTCTGTTGCCGTTCGGGGCCACTTGCATTGTCAGCACGTCTCTACACGTAACGCACAACACTTTGGAAAGGAAGGTGCTTTTCTCACTTTCTTGAGTTATTCTCTCTCCTATGCAACAGTCCCGGAGAATACCGGAACGATGGAGTGAGGCGCCGCAGCGCAACGCAGCGCAGGCACGCTTGTCCTCAGATGCCAACCCTGGCCGGGTGACCCCCCATGGCAGGAGCCCGAAGCAGACCGCACGTCTCCAGGGCGCGCTGGCCTGGGAGAAAAGCTCTTGAAACAGATGGTCTATGTCACCGGCGACCGGGTCGTGCTGCCTCCCTACGGCCTCGGCGTGATCAGCGGCACCTGCCAGCGTCCGGTGGGCACGGTTACCCACGACTACTACGAGTTGCAGTTCACGCATACGGCCAGTCGCGCCTATGTCCCGGTGGCGGCGCCGCACAGCGCGGGCATGCGCCCCGCCCTGACCGAGCGCGATCTGCCGGAACTGCTGAGCCAGTTGCAAAACAGCAGCCTGACCCTGCCACACCAGTGGGCTGCCCGTCAGCGCCTGGTGGCCGAGATTCTCGCCGGCGGCCAGCCGCTGGAACTCGCGGTCCTGACCTGTGAGTTGCGCCGCTGGAACACTGAGCGGGGGCTTCCCGACCTAGACCGCCAAGCGTTCCGGCGGGCCATCAGACTGCTGGAGCAGGAGGTCAGCGGTCTGGAGGACCACAACGCACGAAAGGTCCAGCAGTTGCTGGACCTTGCCTGGCACGAGAATCCTCACCATTGATCGGGACCCAGCACAGGCACAGACAATAACGCAGCGCCCCCAACTTTCGTTGGGGGCGCTAAGGTAGATGAAATCAGAC
>NZ_BMOL01000030.1 GCF_014647055.1 Deinococcus aerolatus
CTCCAGCGCGCAGGTCAGCACGACTCACCTGCTGCCCATCCTGGCCGAGGTCAAAGGGCTGCTGGATTTTGTGGGCATCCAGCAGATCCGCCTGCTGGCGGACCGCGGCTTCTGCGACACCGACCTGATGGGCAGGCCTTCAGTTCTGCGGGTGGCACTACCGCATCCGCATCAAGTCCAGCCTGATCCTGGCGGCCCCTTAAGGCCAGCGGCTGTGCCAGGTGCGCGACGTGCAGCTCTCGCCCAGAGATACGCGCTGCTTCCACAACGTCACCCTCACCCGGAAACACTTTGGTCCCGTCCATGTTGCTCTCGTACGTCCGATGGACGGGCCAGAGCAGTGGTAGGTGGTCAACGACGAACCGACAAGCGTGGAAACCTTTGCTGAGTACGGCGAGCGCTTCCAGATTGAGGAAGGCTTTCTGGACGAGAAAAGTGGGCTGTTCGGGTTGGAGGATTCCAAAGTGCGGATGCGCCCAGTCTCGAACGATTGGTCACCGTGCTGGCCGTGGCAATTTTGCTACTCGTGTCCCAAGGCATCGAGGTAGTGCAGCGTGGGCTAGACCCTGAGCCCCCAGGTCAACGGAAGCGCCCTCAAGCCTCTCCTCAGACCACGCTGGAGGTCGGCTAGCAGCTCGTTTTTCGTTCACTCTCATAAAATCTGTCAGGCCGCCAGCCGCCGATCCGTAATCATCTTCGTATGGCTTGGCTCCAATTCGCCTGAATCCCTCCATCAATCCCTACCATAAAAATACGAATCGTGAGCATCTGCGGCGTCACGTCCAGCCACAAAAAGCCCGGCTGCCCATAAACCTCAGTGGCAGCAGCACGGCCCCCCACCTTCCCCCCCTCAACTTTCCCCGCCGCGCCAGAAATGGCGGTCCAAGTGCCAGGGCATTCAGATTGGGGGGCAAATACTTGCAAGGCGTGATCGTGGCCACTCAATATCAAATCCGCCTTGCCACACGCCAGCCCATACAGATCGCGCACCGCGTCCCCCCGTTGGAAGGCGAAGGGCAGCCCGTCATAACTCCCGGCATCCCCATGCTTGCCATTGGAGAACAGCGGGTGGTGGCCCAGCACGATTTTCCAGCGGGCAGTGCTGTTTCCCATTGCCTGGGTCAGCCATGCACGTTGGGCCAAGTCCCACGGGCCGCCAGGGCGCTCGCTGGCGCGGCGGACGGGCAGGTAGGCGGCCAGCGGCGAGGTGTCCACCGCGAAGAATTCGGCCAGGGTGTTCACGGGGGCGCGGTAGGTGCGCCCCGGCATCACCCACTGCGGATTGAGCTTGCCGTAGGCGATCTGGGCCTCTGCGCCCCGTGCGTCCGTGCCATCGCCGCCAAAGAAGCCACTCTCGTCGTGATTGCCCGGCACCATTAAAAAGGGGATGTTCAGCGGGCCGTACAGGTCTTCAAAACGGGTCTTGAACAGCGGCGAATCCGCCGATCTCGGTCCTGCCGGATAGAAGTTGTCGCCCAGGCCCACGCCCAGGTCACAACCCTGCGCCGCGCACACAGCCTGCATGGCCGCCGCCACCCGCCGCTGCACCTCCGTCCCGGTGCCCTGATCGCCCATGACAATCACCCGCAGACGCTGTGGATCGGGCAGGGCCAGCGTCACGGTGAGGTCTGGCAGGGGCTGGACCGGGCCAGTGACGGTGGGGGCACAGGCGCACAGCAGCAGAGTCGAGGCCAGCACGGCTGTCTTTGAAAGCATCACCCTCACAGTACCCCCGGCTGCCACCGCCGAGCACACGCATGTGCGGCGACGGTCCACCCAGACAGGCTTTACCGTGACGGTATGAATGAATATCTGAAGGTCCTCCGTACCCACTACGCCGACTTCTCGGGACGGGCCCGCCGCCGCGAATACTGGCTGTTCACGCTGGTGAACACCGTCATTTCTTTTGTGCTCGCTCTTCCCTTCCTGCTGTCCAGCGCCGCCGCCTCCGCAGACGGTGCTCCAGGCAGTCTGGGTGGGCTGGCCCTCGCCAGCGCTGTCCTGGCAAGCATCTACACGCTGGCCGTTCTCGTTCCCTCATTGGCCGTGGTGGTGCGCCGCCTGCACGACACGGGCAAGAGCGGCTGGTGGTATCTGCTGTCACTCATTCCCTTCGGCAGTCTGGTGGTGCTTGTCTTCTTGCTGCTCGACAGCGAACCTGGGGCCAACAAGTGGGGGCCAAATCCCAAGGGAGGAGCAGGCGGAACGTCTGGGGCCAACTGGTAGGCGACGCAGCCGTTTTGGAGCAGACGAGTGTGGGGGACGGAGGGCATCCCTGTTCCGTTATTCTGTTCCCCTCAACGTGGCCACAGGAACGCACACCACACCGTCCTCCGTAGCTAACCAAGCCACCAGGCAGTCATGAGCATCCGCCGGAAGCATCGGCACGATCAGCCGACTGGGAGTAACACCTACCGTCAGGCCGCGGAAGAAAGGCAGCAGGCGGTCATAGAAACCGCCGCCGTAGCCCAGCCGGATGCCCCGCGTATCGAAGGCGAGACCAGGCAGCAACACGGCGTCCACAGCACTCAGCGGCACTTCTGGAGCGTCGGCAGGCGGCTGAAGCGCCCCGAAGCGGCTGGGTTCGGTGGCGGTGGCCCAGGGGTGCAGCGTCAGTCTGGGTGCGGGGCGAAAGCGGGCGCGGGGGGCCAGCAGTTCAAATGCCTCGGCCAGTACAGACACATCCGGCTCGCCGGGCAGGGCGCGGTAGGCCAATACCCGCCGCGCACCCTGCGCCCGCAACAATTGCCCCAGGTGGGCGCTGATGGCTGCCGAATGATCGGGAAGCTGGTCCCTGCGCCCACGCGCCCAGCCCCGCCACTCTGCTTTATCCCACACCTTCGGGACTTTCGGAGGCAGAGTCATGGGCGGGTCTGCATCGCCAACCACAAAAGCGAGGCACCTGAAAAAGTGGAGCGCGTGTCTCCCCAGGTGAGCGCGTGTTCCTGAACAACCACCTGCAGCGGGCGTGCGCTTGAGTCACCACGGGGCTTCATGCTTCTCTCACCGCGCCTTCAGCCGGCCTCTTTCGGCCCCTTCAGCCCGCTTCGGCCCTCGCGCCCCTGCAACACGGCAGCCACCTCGCCCGGCGACACGCCCACCTCGGCCATGGCGAACAGGGTGTGGAACAGCAGATCCGCCACCTCGGTGGCCAGTTCGGCGCGGTCACCGTTCTTGGCCGCCAGCAGCACCTCGCCGCTTTCCTCGCTGATCTTCTTCAGCACCCGGTCCAGGCCCCCCGCGTGCAGGCGGGCCACGTAACTGCCCTCCGGTAACGTGGCCAGGCGCTCCGAAATGGTGGTGTAGACGCGCTCCAGCGTGCCGTCCAGCCCGGCGGCAGGCGCCTGTTCTGCCAGCAACGGCGTGTGGAAGCACGAGTACTCGCCGGTGTGGCAGGCCGCCCCGGTTTGCTCCACGCGGTACAGCACGCTGTCGCCGTCGCAGTCCAGAGACACGGACACCACGCGCTGGGTGTGGCCGCTCGTCGCGCCCTTGATCCACTGCCCGGCGCGTGAACGGCTGTAGTAGGTGGCCTCGCGGGTGGCCAGGGTGCGTTCCAGAGCTGCAAGGTCCGCGTACGCCTGCATTAGCACCGCGCCGGTGCGTGCGTCCTGCGTGACCACCGGGATCAGGCCGTCCGTGCCGAACTTGAGAGAGGATAAGTCAGGCCGCTGCGTCGCGCCGCTCATCGGCCGCCCCCGCCCAGCACTGCCGGATGCCTCACCGTGTCCTGCCACTCGGGCCGCACCGCCACGCCCTGTCCGTGCAGGTACGCCTTGACCTGAGGCACGGTCAGTTCGCCGAAATGAAAGACACTGGCGGCCAGCGCGGCGTCGGCCTGCCCGGCGGTCAGCACCTCGTAGAAGTCCGCCAGTTGCCCCGCACCACCAGACGCGATCACCGGCAGGTCCACGGCGCGGGCCACGGCGCGGGTGGCGTCCAGCTCAAAGCCCGCGCGGGTGCCGTCGGCATCCATGATGTTCAGGCAGATCTCGCCCGCGCCCAGCGCCTGCCCGCGCACGACCCACTCCAGCAGGTCCAGCCCGGTGTCTACGCGCCCGCCTGCCCGGAACACGTTCCAGCCGCTGCCGTCCGGACGGCGCTTGGCGTCCACCGAGAGCATCACGCACTGCGCGCCGTGGTGGTCACTCGCCTCGCGGATCAGCTCCGGGCGGGCCAGGGCGCCGCTGTTGACGCTGATCTTGTCCGCCCCCGCATTCAGCAGCTGACGGAAGTCCGACAGGGCGTTCACGCCGCCCCCCACTGTCAGCGGCATCATCACCTGCTCGGCCACCCTGGCGGCCACGTCCAGCATCAGCCCCCGGCCCTCGTGGGTGGCGGTGATGTCGTAGAAGACCAGTTCATCGGCCTGCTGCTGCTCGTAGGCCTGCGCCAGCACCAGCGGATCGCCTGCGTCGCGGTGGTCCTCGAAGAAACGGACGTTCTTGACCACCCGGCCATTCTGTACGTCCAGACAGGGAATGATGCGCTTGCTCAACATGTCTCGGAGTTTACGCGAGGGCGCCGCTGCCCTGGCGTGGGCCGACAGACAGCGGCCCCTCCCCTGTTCACAATTCCTCTCCTGTCTATCTCAGATCTCCTTGTATGAGAGCAGCCCCCCAATGCTTGAAATTTGATTTGTGCCGCCCCACAGCCACTTTCCATAACAATGCAGCCGAAGATACACTTGGGGCCACCCCCGAAAAACTTTAGGAACCCTTCATGCTCTGTGCTACGCTGGGGTATCCGGTGGCCTCTTCAGGCCGCGCCAGCCACCGCTGATTGCCGTCTTCCACTCTGGAACGGTAATCACTCTGGGCCACCCCCTGTTTTGGAGAACGCCGTGAACACGCACCGCATCCTGCTCGTCGACGACAACCCGAATGACCTGGAACTGGCCCTGGCCGCCATTGGCGACGGAAAGATAGGCGAGTCCCGGCCTGAGGTTGTGGTGGCTGGCGGCGGCCAGGACGCCATTGCGCTGCTGCGCCAGGCGGTCCAGCACAACCAGCCGTTGCCGGACCTGATCCTGCTGGACCTCAAGATGCCGCAAATGGACGGGCTGGCCGTGCTGGACGCCATCCGCGCCGATCAGGCCCTGCGCGACATCCCGGTGGTGATGCTGACCACCAGCGGCGAGGACCGCGACATCCGCGACTCGTACGCGCACGGGGCCAGCGCCTACGTCATCAAGCCGCTGGACTTTGCCCAGTTCCGGGACGCCATGCGGACCATTCAGGCATTCTGGACCAAGCTGAACCGCCACCCCCGCCTGTTCTGACTCCCCTGAGGTTGGAATGCCTTCTGGCCTGCGGGATGGCCGTCTTGAACCCGCCTTCATCCCCGCTCTCCCTGACGAGGCGACACCGTACCCTGAACCCATGCGCGTGTACATCGGCTGCGGCGGCTACAGCAACGAGGACTGGACGGCCCCTGGCCTGATCTACGAGGGCGTGAGAAAAGACGGCTATCTGGACGCCTACGCCCGGCACTTTGACGCCGTGGAACTGAACAGTTCGTTCTACGCCATCCCCGGCCTGAAGGCCTTCGAGGGCATGGCCCGCAAGTCGGGCGGGCGCACGCGCTTCGCCGTCAAGTTAAACCGGGCCTTCACCCATGACCGTGCCCCCACCGACGCCGACTATGACCGGATGCTGCAAAGTCCGGAGCCGCTGCGCGACGCTGGCCTGATGGGACCGTATCTGGCGCAGTTCCCGTACTCGTTTCACCGCACCGCCGACAACCGCAAGTACCTGCTGGGGCTGGCCGAACGCTTCGCCGGGCACGAGCTGGCGGTGGAACTGCGCCACGCCAGCTGGGATAAGCCGGAGGTCCGCGAGGGCATGGGCGAGTTCGGCCTGATCTGGGTCAGCCCCGACTACCCGCCGGTGGGCGGCATGCCCGAACCGCAGGTGCATGTCACCGGGGATGTGGGCTACCTGCGGCTGCACGGGCGCAACGAGGGCAGCTGGTGGGAGGGCAAGAGCGCCGCCGAACGCCACGACTACCGCTACAACCGCGCCGAGATGGACGAATGGGCCGAGAAAATCGCGCTGGTGGCCGAGGACCTGAGCGAGCTGTACGTCTTTTTCCAGAACACCACCAAGGGCCACGCCCTGAAGAACATTCCCATGCTTCGCGAGGCCCTGAACGCGCGCGGTGTGCCCGCACCCACGCCTGATCCTGGCGATGACGGGCGTCTGCTGTAGCGGCAGAGACACAGTGTGATGGACCGTAGAAGCGTTCGGGCCAACGCGCTATTCCACCTCAGCAGTGGGCACAGCCGTCAGCCCTGAACGGCAGGTTCAGTCTCGGCGGTAGGCCACCTGCCCGTCCACCACGGTCAGCAGCGGCCAGCCCCTCAACGTTTCCCCGGCCCAGGGCGTGAATTTGGCCTTGGTCTTGAATTCGGCGGGAGTGACTGTCCGCTCGGTGGCCAGATCGAGGACTACCAGATCGGCGGGCGCACCGGCGTCCAGCGAAGGGACAGGCCAGCCCATCATGCGGGCAGGGCCAGCCGTCATCAGGTCCAGCAGTTTGTCCAGCCCCAGCACTTCGCCAAAGCGCGTGTACATCAGCGGAAAGGCCAGCTCGATGTACGCGATGCCGCTGGGGGCGTCCAGCAGATCGCGTTCCTTCTCGGCGCGGGTGTGGGGGGCGTGATCGGTGGCGACGCAGTCCACCGTGCCGTCCTGTAGGCCCTCCAGCAGGGCATCGGCGTCACGCTGGGCCCGCAGCGGAGGGGCCACCTTGTAGATGGCGTCGAAGCCGCGCAGGGCCTCGTCAGTCAGGGTCAGGTGGTGGGGGCAGACCTCGCAGGTCACCCTCAGGCCACGGGCCTTCGCGCCGCGCACCAGGTCCAGGGCGCGGGCGGTGGACAGATGCTGGATATGCAGGTGGGCTTCCGAACCCTGGGCGTGCAGACCCGCCAGAATCTCCAGGTCACGGGCCACGCGGGCCGCCTCCGCTGCCGCAGGGTTGCCGGGCAGGCCCAGCGCCTCGGACACCGATCCCTCGTTCATCACGCCGTCGGCGCGCAGCGAGGCGTCCTCGGCATGGACGCTCACCACCATGCCCAGGCTTCCGGCGTATTCCAGCCCCAGCCGCAGCACCCGCGCGTTCTCGTTGGTGCGCCCGTCGTCGGTGAACATGGCGGCCCCGGCGTCCTTCAGGTACGACAACTCGGCCAGCGCCTCGCCGTTCTGGCCCCTTGTCAAGGCCGCCGCCGGTTTCAGACGTGCGAAGCCCAGCCCGTCGGCCTTCCCAATCAGGCTGCGAATGAGGGCCGGATCGTCGATCACCGGCGAGGTGTTGGGCATGCAGACCACCGTGCCGTACCCGCCCGCCGCCGCCGCCGCGAGGCCCGAGGCCAGGTCTTCCTTCTCGGTCTGCCCCGGCTCGCGCAGGTGGGCGTGTAATTCAATCAGGGCAGGGGCGACGGTGCCGCCCTGCCCGTCGATGGTCTCGCCCTCTGCCGGAAGGTTCCAGCCCTTGATGACGCCGTTCTCGATGGTGACGGACTCGGTTTCGGTGGCGTTGGGCCGGCGGATGTTGGTGATGGTTAAAGTCATGAAAACCTCGATCAGAGTGTAAGGCGGCGGATCAGTCCGGTCAGCGCGGGAACCAGACCGATTTGAAGCCCACGCCGGGCAGAGGCGTGGTCAGGGCCGCCCCGATACGGCCTTCAGCAACAGGCAAGCCAGCAGGCCAGGACACTCTTACTTTGCAGCATCCCGGCCTGACGGGTGACGGCCTTGCGATGGGAACGCTGCGCGGAGGCCACATTACCCCCGTGCAGGGCAGACCCGGCGGGCCGTCCGCTCAGTCCTTCTTCTGCGTGCCGGCCTTGTGCCCGAACCCCATGGCCTGGAAGGTCTGATACTGCGGCGCGCCGCCCAGCATATTCTGGCCGCCGTCCACCGGCAGGATCACGCCAGTAATGTAACTGGCCGCGTCGCTGACCAGAAACAGCGCGGCATTGGCGATGTCCTGCGGGACGCCCATGCGGCCCAGTGGCACGCTTCCGGCCACCATGCTGCGGCTCTTCTCGTCGGGGGCCAACCGGGCCATGCCCTCCGTGCCGTCAATGGGACCGGGGATGATGGCGTTCACGCGGATGCCGCGCAGGCCCCACTCGACGGCCAGCGTCTGCGTCAGGGCGTCCACGCCCGCCTTGGCCGCCACCACATGCGCCTGCATCGGCACCGGGACGCCATAGGCGCTGATGCTCAGCACGTTGCCGCCGGGGGCCTTCAGGTGTGGGGCCGCCGCCTTGATGGTGTGGTAGGTGCCGATCAGATCGATCTCCACCACAGTCTTGAAGCCGTTGGGCGAGATGCCGTCCACCGGGGCCGGGAAGTTGCCCGCCGCGCCCGCCAGCACGATGTCGAAGTCGCCGTGTGCGTCAATGGCCTGCGCCACCGCCGCCTCCATCGCCGCGAAGTCGCGCACGTCGGCGCTGACACCGATTGCCCGGCCGCCCGCGTCCACAATGCCCGCCGCTGCCTTCTGGGCCTTTTCCAGGTTGCGGCCCAGGATCGTGACCGCGCAGCCGTGGGCCGCGAAGCTCTGGGCGATGCCCAGGTTAATGCCGCTGCCGCCGCCAGTAATCAGGGCGTGCCTGCCGCGCAGCAGATCGGGGCGAAAGGTGGATTCGGGCGTGCCTGCGCTGAGGGTCATGGTTCTCCTTCGGGACAGTGAACTTGGAATTGGGGAAGGCTGGAGGGCAGGGAGGCAAACAGCATGAACAGGTCTTTTCCTCCCAAATTGCCGGGCTTGACCCGCACTGTAGCGCGAACTCCGGTGTGTTTCACGGCCGCACAGGCCGGGGTCAGACCTCCAGCACACGGTAGCCGTAGGCGTTGATCACCCGCGTGCCCGACAGCGGGTCCAGGTATTCCAGCTTGCGGCCCTCATACTCGTGGATGTGCCCGTGCACCAGCAGGGCCGGGCGGCGGCGCTGCATGAACCTGCCCAGTTCCGGGCAGCCCCGGTGGGCGAAGTCGCTGCCCGCGTGCGGCCCGGTGGGTGGGGCATGGGTCAGCAGGATGTCCACGCCGCGGCGTGTGTGCCACGCCAGCCGGCCCAGTCCCCAGCGGGCCTCGTGGGCGCTGTACTGTCCGCGCCCCTTCTCGCGGTAGCGCGGTGCGCCGCCCCACCCGGCGATCCTCAGCCCCGCCTCCTCCACCACGCGCCCGTGCGCCGCGATCACGCCGCGCGCCGGAATGCGTCCGTCACCCTCGTTGACGTATTCCTCCTCGTGGTTGCCATGCACGTAGATGATCGGGACGGTCAGCTTGGTCGCCAGAAATTCCAGATAGTAGCCGGGAATGTCCCCAGCGGCCAGCACCGCGTCCACCTCTGGCATTCCCCGCGGGAACCCCTCGCGGTACACGAAGGGATGCACGTAATCCGCCAGCAGCATGACCCTCTTGCCCAGCACGCGTGGCGGGAAAGGCGGTGTGGAGGAGGCAGCAGTCTGGGTCATCGGGGCGGGGTGGGTGGGCAGGGAACGCTGGGGTGCCGCTGTGCCTTTTTAAAGTGTGCTTCGCTGAAGGTGTGCGGAGTGTCCGGCGATGGCGGGACCTGAACGGCGGCGCGTCGGTGGCGCGTGAGGGCGAAAGATTCACGATACCCTGCCCGCGTGCCTGTGCTCTTTACTCCTCGTTTACAGCTGCTGCCCATGACCCGCGACATGATCATTGCCCGGCTGGAGGCCGCTGGGTTCTCACTAACCTGTGACACGCCGGACGGCCCTCTGGAGGTCTGCTTTCCTGCCGAGTGGCCCGGCGCGCCGCTGGGGGCCTTTCCCTACTACCTGACCCAGACGGACCGCGAGGGCGTCAAGCGCGGTTCGTTCGTGGCCGTCACGCGTGAGGGTGGGCGGGCCATCGGTCAGCTGGGCAGCAAGGGCAAACCGAATGCGGCGGGCGAGCTGGAAATCGGCTACGGCCTGAACCCGGAAGTGTGGGGGCAGGGTCTGGCAACCGAGGCGGTGGGCGCGCTTGTCGCCCACCTGCACGCCCGCCCGGATGTGCAGATGGTCACGGCCCAGACCGCCCTGCACAACCGTGCCAGCGAGCGCGTGCTGGAAAAACTGGGGTTCGTGCGGACGGGCAGGGGCTGGGATGACGAGGAAGGCGAACTGACCGTGTGGGCACACCGGGTCTAGGCCGCGCGGTGCTGGCGCCCGGCAGGGAGAAGGGCGAAGGCCCTCGACATTCACGGTCCACCAGCTCCCGTGGGGGCGCCAGGCGCCCAGCACCACGCCCGGTGCCCGCACCCCTGAAGCGGTTCTTCCCTGCCGTGTCGCCGACGTACCCGGCAGAATTGGGCCGCTGGACAGCATGAATATTCATCTGAATATCCCTCATGTCTGTGCCAGGCCCAGCGGGCGGAAATAATGTTGCAGCCGCAAGGCATAACCCTGCCTCTCCCGTAAGCTGGATGCATGAACCTTTCTATTCTGGGTATTCCGATGGATCTGGGCGCGGGGCGGCGCGGGGTGGACATGGGGCCGTCGGCACTGCGAAACGCGCATCTGGCCACCCGCCTGCGGGAGCTGGGACACGCGGTACAGGACCTGGGCGACATCCCTGTGGCCCTGCCCGAGACGCTGGACAAGCATGAGGAGGCCGGGCTGGTTTTTCTGGAACCGATTATTCAGGCCTGCCGGGACACGGCCCAGCGGGTGGCCGCGCTGCCGCCGGGCACCTTTCCGCTGACCCTGGGGGGTGACCACAGCGTCAGCATGGGCACCGTGACCGGCAACGCCCTGCGCGGTCACCCGGCAGGGGTCCGCAGCGGCCTGATCTGGGTGGACGCCCACACCGACTACAACACGCCGCAGAGCAGCCCCAGCGGCAACATCCACGGCATGCCGGTGGCCCACCTGACCGGGCTGGGCGACCCGCACCTCAGCGGCCTGGGGGGCGGCTGGCATATGCGCCCCGAGGACATCGTCATGATCGGCATCCGCAGCGTGGACCAGCGTGAGCGCGCCCTGATGCAGGAGGCGGGCATCCTGGCCTATACCATGAAGGAAGTGGACCAGCTGGGCATCACCCGCATCCTGGACGAAACCCTGGAGCGCCTGGGCGGGCTGGAACGCCTGCACGTCTCCTTTGACGCCGACGCGCTTGATCCCGCCATCTGCCCCGGCGTGGGCACCCCGGTGCCCGGCGGCCTGACCTACCGCGAGGGCCACCTGCTGATGGAACTGCTCTCCGAATCCGGGCGCGTGACCAGCATGGACATCGTGGAGGTCAACCCGATCCTCGACACCCACAACCAGACTGCGGAAGTGATGGTGGGCATGGCTGCGAGCCTGCTGGGCCAGCGCATCCTGTAAGGGCTGCCAGACCCGCGCCACGCAACGAGGGCGCCCCACAGCGACAGGCCTGTGGGGCGCCGGTCTTGCCAGTGGCAAGAAGGCTGAGGGTCCGGGGGCTAGGCCCGCTCGCTACTGGCTTCCACCGCGTCGTCCAGCTCCGGGGCGTCTCCCTGACCCTCCGTCGCCTGCGGACGGGCGAAACGCAGGTAATCGAGCCATGGGGGCGTGTGGCCCAGCTGACGGACCAGCAGCGCGATCTGGGCGGTGTGGCGGACCTCGTGGGTCATGACGTGCCACATCAGCTGGTCCAGGGTCACCGTGTCGCTGGCCGGATCGTCCTGCACCAGCTTGACGCAGCGGTTCAGGTCCGGGCCGGAATCCAGGAACGCCTGCGTCTGCCCCCCGACCGTCCGCCCATAGTCGATGATCCACGACAGTTCGTACTGCTCGGCCTGCGGCTTGACCCAGTTGTGCTTGAAGCGTCCGTCGCTCTGGAGGTTCTCGCCGCGCGCAATGAAGTGGACCCAGTGATCCTCGACATCGGTGACGTGCAGCAACAGATCCTTGATGCTATGAAAACGTTCGCCGGGTTCGATCAGATCACGGTCCAGATCGGCGGCGGGCAGGGCACGCAGGTAATTCCACAGTTGCTCGCGCGCGGCAGACAGGTAGGAGTAATACTCGCGAACATTCATGGGTAACTCACAGCATACTCTGCGGCGGCGCTGGCGGTTGCCCCTGTCTGGGCTGGGTTCGTCCCCAGCAGTGGCGCCAGCACCTGCTCGACGTCAGTCACCGTGACCACCTGGGTCAGGTCCGCGTGCAGCTCGGGATAGTCCGGCAGGTAGCGCGGCAGCACCTTCCGCAGCGGGCGCAGGGTCAGGCGCCCGCTGTCGTCGTCGTAGAACCGGGTCTGAAGTTCGGCGTGGCGCAGGGCCGTCCGGGCACGGACCTGGGGGCTGGGCCGGTCCTCGCCGCCTTGCCCCCCGGCCAGCGCCCGGAAGATCCACGGGTTGCCCACCGAGCCGCGCCCGATCATCACGGTGGCCACGCCGCTTTCACGCTGGCGCTGCCGCGCTGTCTCCGCACTCAGGATGTCGCCGCTGCCCACCACCGGCACCCCCACGCTGGCGGCCACGCGGGCAATGGCGTCCCAGTCGGCCTCGCCGGTGTAGCGCTGGCGGCTGGTGCGGCCATGCACCGTGATCAGTGACGCGCCCGCCGCCTCCAGCCCCTGCGCGACTTCCACGCTGCGGTCTGTGTCCCAGCCCAGGCGAATCTTGGCGCTCACGTCCAGGGCCGTGGCCGCCCGCATGGCCCCCACCAGCGCGTAGGCCACTTCCGGCGTCTGAAGCAGGCATGCGCCGCCCTTGCCCCGGATCTTGGGCACCGGGCAGCCCATGTTCAGGTCGATGGCCGCCGGGGCAAACCATGCCTCGGCGCGGGCCACCGCAGCGGAAAGCAGTTCCGGCTCCGCACCGAACAGCTGCACGGCCCTGTCCCGCTCGCCGGCGTAGGGACGGCCCAGATTCAGGCGCTCACTGTCGCCGCCCAGCACCAGCCCGCGCGCGCTGATCATCTCGCTGACGGTCCACAGCGCCCCCTGCTCGGAGGCCAACTGCCGCATCGGCGCGTCGCTGTAGCCCGCCATCGGGGCCAGTACTGCCCCCGGACGGGCCAGCCGGGCCGCGTAGAACCCCGGAGCGGCGGGCGCCGCAGAGGAGGCAGAGGAGGAGGCAGAACCGGTCACCCCCGAAGGGTAGCGCACCCCCACCCCCCCTGACATGAATCTCCGCTCAAGCGCCGAAACGCCCGCTGTTCATGCCCTGCCCTGGGGGCGGGGTGTATGCTTTGCATACGTCCAGTCATCCTTTCTTCCCCCATTCCTGCCGTTCTGGACAGGAGGCTCAGCCTTGAATTTCACACCACTGGCGCTGCACCACGCGCCGCTGCTGCACATGCTCTACGCCGCCGCTCCCGGATACTTCGCGCTTCTCGGAAGCCGCGTCCCGTCCCTGAGCGAGGTGGAACGGGACGTCGAGATCGCCCTGCTCGACCCGCGCCGCAGGCTGGAACTGCTGCATGACCCCCACGGCGAACTGGTGGGCAGCCTCGACTACAAACTCGACTACCCCCAGGCCGGTGACCTGACCATCAACCTGCTGCTGATTCGTGAGGACCGCCAGTCCCAGGGGCTGGGCGAGGCGGTCATGCGCGGGCTGGAGGGGCGGCTGCCCGCCAACACCGAGCGCGTGCTGGCCAGCGTCCTGGGCGACAACCCGCGTGGCGCCCGTTTCTGGGAGCGCCTGGGCTACACCTTCACGGTGGACGCCCGCCCGGTCATGACCTGGTACGCCAAGCCGCTGCATACCCGCCTGCACGAACCCGATCCCGGTCTGAGCGTGGCAAGCGACTAACCGAACTCCTGCCGCCTTGGCCTGTCGCCCGACGTCACTCCTGCCGCGCCCGGCGATGGCCAGAGTGAACAGGGCACCAGGAAAAAGCCCTCCCCGTGGAGAGAGGGCTGGAGGTGTGGTTCGGGCCGCTAGATGTCCTGACTGCCGCTGTCCATCCGGACCACCCTGGGCATGAACTGCGCCACCACATCCACCAGGTCGTTCTGACGTTCCAGCACGTCCCCGATGCGCTTGTAGGCCTGCGGCGCCTCGTCGATGCCGCCGCCGATCAAGGTGACGCCGCGCTGCTTCAGGTAGGCGGTCACCTCTTTTTTCACCAGCGTGTTGGCGGCGGCCTTGCGCCCCAGCTGACGGCCCGCACCGTGGCTGGCGCTGGCCAGGGCGTCCGCGTGGCCCCGGCCGCGCACCACGAAGCCGGGATCGGCCATGCTGCCGGGAATCAGGCCCAGCTGCCCCCTTGCGGCGGGCGTCGCGCCCTTGCGGTGGACGATCAGTTGCTGGCCGCCCACCTGCTGCTTCCAGGCCAGGTTGTGGCTGTTGTGGACCGAGGCCAGCACGTTCACGCCCAGGGCGCGGGCCAGGCGGGCGTGGATCAGCTCGTGGTTGGCCAGGGCGTAGCGTCCGGCCAGGTTCATGGCCTGCCAGTACGCCTGGCCTTCCTCGGCGTCCAGCGACAGCCAGGCCAGCTTCTTGGCCGCCGGATCGAGGTTGGGGTGCAGGCGCTCGGCCAGGCCCGTGAAGTGTCCGGCCACCTGCGCCCCGAAACCGCGCGAGCCGCTGTGGGACAGCAGGGCCAGGTACGTCCCGGCCTCCAGTCCCAGGTCCGCAGAGGAAAGCGTCAGCGTGCCGAACTCCGCGAAGTGGTTGCCGCTGCCGGAGCTGCCGATCTGCGCCGCCGCCTTGTCCCGCAGGTGACCCAGCAGGGGCTGGCTGTCCCAGGTGGCCTCGTGCAGCACGGCGTGGTCCTCGCGCTCGCGTTTTTCAAAGGCCACGCCCGCGCCGAAGCGGGTATGCCTGAGCAGCAGCCTTCTGGCCTCTTCCACCTTCAGGGCGTCCGGCCGCACCGGAAAGACGCTCAGGCGCATGCTGCAGCCGATGTCCACGCCCACGCCGTAGGGAATCACGGCGTTGTCCGTGGCCAGCACCCCCCCGATGGGCAGGCCGTAGCCCACGTGGGCATCGGGCATCAGCGCCCCGGCGCGGGTGACCGGCAGCCGCATCGCCACGTCCATCTGCGCGCGTGCGCCCGGCTCGATCAGGTCCGCCCCCCACACGCCGTAGGGCAGCGGCGCAGGCCGGAGGGCCACACCCTGCCTGCTGTCATTCAGCGCGTTCTGCGCGCCCAGTTCCGCCGCCAGTTCTGCGTAAACGCCGCCCGCCAGATACGCGGCGGGGTTTTTCTGAACTGCGCGCAGTTCGTCCAGAATTTCGCCGCGCTCCACTCCCGCGCCCTCGCGCGCAGTGGCCGCCGCCAGGGCCAGCCCAATGGCCTTTCTCTCAAATCCCAGTTTGGTGATGTGCTTTCCGTTCATGGTCTTTCCTTCGTGCTTCAGAGGCTCCCGCGCCTCTGGAATAGATCCCGGTGGGGGGCGTCATCGCTGCGCCGTTTGTCTTCTGCCTCCAGGTTCCGGTCTGCTGGCATGTCCACCTCCCCTTTAGGCGTTTCAGTGTGCCGCACCTTGCGGCGCGGCGGCATCCGCACAATGGCGGGGTGCTGGCCTGGCGTGGCCCATCACAGACGCGTCATTCTCCGCTCCTATACTCGGTCTCATGAAGCGACTTGCCCTCCTGCCCCTGACGTTGCTGCTGGCCACCAGTGTCCAGACCAGCCAGGCCCAGACCCCGGCCACGCAGACCCCATCCACGCAGACCCCGGCGCGAACGGTCAACATCGGCCTGGGCTACAACCCGGACGTGCAGTTCACGCCGTTTTACGTGGCCGACAGGCTGGGCTACTTCGCCGCCGAGGGCCTGAAGGTCAACTACCAGCACGGCTACGTCAACCAGCTGCTGCCCCTGCTGCTGCAGGGCAAGCTGGACTTCGTGGTGGGCGATCCGGAGGACGCCATCTTTGCCCGAAACCAGGGCGCGGACCTGAAGTACATCATGACCATGTACCAGAAGAACCCGGTCACGGTGTTCAGCCTGAAACCGCTGGACGGCGTCGCCAGCCTCAAGGGCAAGACGGTGGGCATCCCCGGCCCCTACGGCAGCAGCTACCACGCCATCCAGGCCCTGCTGGACAGCGCCGGCCTGACCGAGGGCCGGGACATCAAGCTCGCCACCATCGGTTTTACCCAGCAGGACGCGGTGCGGGCCGGTCGGGTGGACGCTGCCGTGGGCTACATCAACAACGACGTGGTGCTGCTGGGTCAGTCGGTGGGCAAGAAGGTCTACACCCTCGACATCTCCGCCGCGTACCCGATGGTGGGCGTGGGCCTGATTGCCTCCGGCAAGTCACTGACGGGTGATCTGGCGGCGAAGGTGGTGCGGGCCAGCCAGCGCGGCCTGAAGTTCACGGTGGCGGACCCGGCCCGCGCCTTCAAGCTGGCCCAGCCGGTGTTCGGCAAGGCCGGAACGCTGGAAATTCTGAAAGCCAGCACGCCGCTGATGACCAGCGCCTACACCCAGCAGAGCGGCATCGGCGCCAGCAACCCAGGCGCATGGACCAAGGCGGTGGCGGCCCTGGTCAAGCAGGGCCAGCTACCCGCCGGGGCCAGGGCAACGGACTACTACACCAACCAGTTCATTAGCAAGACGCTGAAGTAGAGCAGCAAAAGGGAAAGAGGCCGGAATGCATAGCGCTTCCGGCCTCTTTCCATTGACGGGCGGTCAGTCCGCCGCGTCCGCCTGCGAGTACTGGAGGCGGTGCAGGCGGGCGTAGTAGCCTCCGTGCGCCAGCAGTTCGCTGTGGCTGCCCTGCTCCACCACGCGGCCCTTGCGCATCACCACGATGCGGTCACAGTGCTCGATGGTGCTGAGGCGGTGGGCGATGATGACGCTGGTGCGCCCCTGCATGACCCGGACCAGCGCCTGCTGAATACGCAGTTCGGTCTCGGTGTCCACGTTGGCGGTGGCCTCGTCCAGCACCAGCAGGATGTCCGGGTTCTGGATCAGGGCGCGGGCGAAGGCCAGCAGCTGCTTTTGCCCGGTGCTCAGGGTGGCGCCGCGCTCGCGCACCTCGGTCTGATAGCCGCCCTCCAGCGTCAGGATGTAATCGTGGACGCCCACGTACTTGCAGGCCTCGATCACGCGCTCGTGGGGGATCTCGGCGTTGTTCAGGGTCAGGTTGCTCTCGATGGTACCGGCAAACAGGAACACGTCCTGAAGCACCACGCCCACGTGCTTGCGCAGGTCGTGCTGGGCCAGGTCGCGCACGTTGATGCCGTCCACCTTGACGGCGCCGCGCTGCACGTCGTAGAAGCGGCTGACCAGGGCTGTCACGCTGGTCTTGCCCGCGCCCGTCGCGCCGACAAGCGCCACGCTCTCGCCCGGCTGGATGTGCAGGTCGATGCCGCGTAGAATCCAGCGGTCGTCGCTGTCAGGCGTCTCGGCGGTCACGGTCTGATCATAGGCAAACCAGACCCCCTCAAAGTCCACCCGGCCCTCGAAATTGGGCAGAGTCCGGGCATCCGGCTTGTCGGCGATCTCCTCCTCTGTGTCCAGCACGCCGAAGATGCGCTCGGAAGACGCCATCGCCGCCTGCAGGTTGTTGAACACGTCGGCCAGATCCTGAATCGGCTGGAACAGTTGCTGCGACAGCTGGATAAAGGCGAACAGCGTTCCCACCGTGATGGCCCCGGCAATGGCCCCGGTCTGCAAGGCCCCGGTAGCGTCGACGCCCACGCCGAGAATCTGGCGCGAGGCGAAGTACAGGATCAGGGCCACCGCCACCTGTCCCAGCACCGCCACGGTGGGCATGAACAGCGAGAACCAGTGCACGCTGTTCTCGTTGGCGCTCAGCAGGGCGCGGTTGCTGTGCTCGAAGTCCAGGGCGCTGCGGCGCTCGCGCCCGAACAGCTGTACGGTCAGCATGCCGGTGATGTTCTCGTTG
This sequence comes from Deinococcus aerolatus, assembly GCF_014647055.1. Lineage (NCBI taxonomy): Bacteria > Thermotogati > Deinococcota > Deinococci > Deinococcales > Deinococcaceae > Deinococcus > Deinococcus aerolatus. The sequence continues at coordinate 17,804 of NZ_BMOL01000030.1, forward strand.
AGCTTGCTGTTCACGATGGCCTGCTGCGTGCGGGTGTTACGGAAGGCGTCGCGCAGGCGGGTGCGGAAGAAGTTGGTGGCGAAGTACAGCACCGGCAGCACGGAAAAGCTGATCAGCGCCAGCCGCCAGTTCACGGACAGCATGATCACCACGTACACCACGATGATGAAGCTGCTCTGGATCAGGCTGACCAGGCCGCCGGTGATGAACTGGTTGATGGCGTCCACGTCGCTGGTCACGCGGGTGATCAGGCGGCCCACCGGATTCTGATCGAAGAAGGCCAGATGCAGCCGCTGCAACTTGCTGAACACGTCGGCGCGGATGTCGCGCAGCACGTTCTGCCCCAGATAGCCGATGGTGAGGGCGAAGGCGTACTGCAGCAGAAATTCCAGCACCTTGAGGCCCGCGTACAGCAGCGCCGTCATGGTCAGCCCGCGCAGCACCGTGTCCAGGGCGCCGCCGCGCTGCACCGCCAGTGGGGTCAGGTAGGTGTCGATGGCGTGGCGCTGGATCAGCGCGAAGGTGGGCGCAGCCAGCGAGATCAGCAGCGCCAGCAGCACCCCGCCGACCACCAGTTTCAGGTAGGGCTGGACGTAGTGCAGGATGCGGCGGGTCAGCTGAGAGTCGAATTCCTTCTTGTAGCTGTCGTCGGGGGCGGTCACTTCAGCACCTCCTGACGGGCCGGTGGTTGCTGGGCCGGTGTCTGCTGGGTCTGGGGTTGTGGAGTCGGGGGCTGGCCGGGCTCCTGCCCATTGCGAATGGCTTCCCGGCGCGCGGCCAGCCGGTCTGCGGCCACTTCGGGATCAAGGGTGGCGTTGTCGTCCTCGTCCAGATCGCTGGCCAGACGCTGCAGGCGTTCCAGTTCGGCGTAGTGGCCGTCCAGGGCCAGCAGCTCGTCGTGGCTGCCCTGCTCGGTCACGCGGCCCTCTTCCAGCACCACAATCCTGTCGGCGTGGCGCAGGGTGCTGACGCGGTGGGCGATCAGGATGACGGTGCGGCCCGCACTGACCTCACGCAACCCGTCCAGGATCTTGCGCTCGGTCTCGGTGTCCACCGCCGAGAGGCTGTCATCCAGAATCAGGATCGCCGGTTCGCGCACAATGGCCCGCGCAATGGCGGTGCGCTGGCGCTGGCCACCCGACAGGGTCACGCCGCGCTCGCCCAGCAGCGTCTCGAAGCCCAGCGGGAAGCCCTCGATGTCCTCCAGCAGTCCGGCCAGACGGGCGGCGTTGCGCACCTTTTCCGGGTCCGGCTGCTGCGGGATGTTCGGCGGCGGCGGCGCACCCACCACGCTCACCCCGGTCTTGACAACCGGCAGTTCCTGCTTCTCCACCCCGAAGGCGATGTTGTTGGCGATGCTGTCGCCGAACAGGAAGGGTTCCTGCGGCACCACCGCCACCGCGTCGTGCAGCAGCTTCAGCGGAACGACCCTCAGGTCGTGGCCGTCCAGCCGCACCACGCCGGAGGAGGGGTCCATGCTGCGGGTGATCAACTGGCCCAGCACGGTCTTGCCGCTGCCGGTGGGGCCGGTAATGCCCAGGAACGTTCCGGCCGGCACATGCAGGTCAATGTTCTTCAGGACCTCACGGTTGCCGTAGTTCATGGACACGTTCTCAAAGCGCAGGTCTCCTTCCAGGGCGCGGATGCTCACGTCGGTGCGGCCCGGCACGTCCTGGACCTGCGGGCGCGCGTCGTACAGCTCGCGCAGGCGCAGCCAGGAGGCCAGCCCGCGCTGGGTGACGCCGGTGATCCAGCCGATCATCAGCATCGGGAAGGTCAGGCGCTCGAGGGTCCCCACGAACTGCACGAACATTCCCAGCGTGAACGCGCCGTTGGAGGTCAGGATCAACCGTCCGCCGACCAGCAGAATCAGCGCGAAGGCCAGCCCCAGCAGCAGGCTCATGAAGGAGCGCAGGGGGCCGTCCACCTTGGTCAGCGCAATGTTGCGCCGGAGCAGTTCCAGGTTCATGGCCTTGTACTCGCTGATCTCGCGGTCCTCGATGGCGTAGCCCTTGACCACCCGCGCGCCGCTGAAGTTCTCCTGCGCCTTGCCGGCGATCTTGCTGTTCTGCTCCTGCGCCAGCCGGTGGCGCACGTTGATCAGCCGCGCCAGGTAGGTCAGGATGCCCACAATCACCGGCACCACCGCCACAACGATCAGGGTTAGCTGCCAGCTGAGGCTGAACATCACCGCGAAAGCCGTGAGAAAACCCGACACGATGTTCACGACCTGCCACGCCCCGAAGCCCAGCATTTCGCGCACGGCGCTCAGGTCGCCGGTCAGGCGGTTCATCAGGTCGCCAGTGCTGGCGCGGTCGTAGTACGGCTTGTCCAGGCTCTGCAGATGGCCGAAGATGTCGCGCCGCACCTCATACTCGGTCTGGCGCGAGGCCACCACGATCAGGCGGCGCATGAACAGCATCAGCACCCCCGCGGTGGCCGCCGCCGCCACGATGCCCAGCGCGTACCAGCCGGCCTGCGCCAGCGTGATGCCCGGCGTGGCCACGTCGCCGTCGCGCGCCCCGGTCAGGCCGTCAATGGTCAGACGGATGAAGTAGAACGGCAACAGGTTGATGGCGTTGGCAAAGATCACCAGCACCATGCCAATCAGGTACTGGCGCTGGTGCATTTTCAGGTAGGGCCAAAGGGAACGCAGACTGTCCAAGGAAAACCTCGTCGCGGAGAGAAAAGGGGCGGAGCTTCGGAGGCCGCCCGGGCCGAAGCCAGGCGCGCCCGTGCGCCGGACAGCATACGCCGGATCGCTGATGGGCGAATGCGCCATGTGGCGCATAGACGGGGGATTTCTCGGACGTTAACGCCTCCGGAGCCAGGCAGCGTCAGGCGGCCCAGGGTTCAGGCGGTCTATACGCTGGGTAGCGAGTGAAAAGCTGCTGCCAGCGTATGAAACGGGCCATGCCCGGCCCCCTCTGTGCCCCCACGCCTGTCCGGCCCACGGGGACCTTCATCTCACGGCAGGTTCGGCGGTTTGACACCCCCCATACGCGGTGCTACTATTCCCAGCCGGAAGTGACCGTGCCTGCACGACTGCTTCCGCACTCAAGTGGGACGGATTTTCCTTAGCTCAGGCCACCCTAGCTCAACTGGTAGAGCACCCGATTTGTAATCGGAAGGTTGTCGGTTCGATTCCGATGGGTGGCTCCACAACTCCGTCGGCAAGTCTGTTCCGGCTGGGTTTTGACAATCCGGGTAGGTGGCCGAGTGGTTAAAGGCGACAGACTGTAAATCTGTTCACGTAAGTGTACGGCGGTTCGAATCCGCCCCTGCCCACCAGCGTTTTACCTCTTTTTCCCTGCGGGAATAGCTCAGTTGGTAGAGCGTCAGCTTCCCAAGCTGAATGTCGCGAGTTCAAGTCTCGTTTCCCGCTTTCTTTTTCGCCCACTCACGCCGCGTCAAACCCGTGCGCTTCTGTAGCTCAGTGGCAGAGCACTCCCTTGGTAAGGGAGAGGTCATCAGTTCGAACCTGATCAGAAGCTCCAGCAAGTTCCACCAGAGTTCCACAGTTTGACCGAAGCGGCCTGCATGTTGTCTGTGTGGGCCGCTTTCGATGAGCCCCTCAAGACTGGGCCTGCCCTTTGTTCCAGGGAAACGCCACTTGGCGCAGACCCGGCGGGCGGCTACACTGTTCAGGCTTGTCCGGAACGCGGGCAGACTCCACACACGCCTTATCTCAGTCTTTCTCAGGAGGACACCCCCATGGCAAAAGGAACGTTTGAGCGCACCAAGCCGCACGTGAACATCGGGACCATCGGTCACGTCGATCACGGCAAGACCACCCTGACGGCCGCCATCACCTTCACGGCCGCCGCGATGGACCCCACCATCGAAACGATGGACTACAGCCAGATCGACAAGGCCCCCGAAGAAAAGGCCCGTGGCATCACCATCAACACCAGCCACGTCGAGTACCAGACCGCCACCCGGCACTACTCGCACGTCGACTGCCCCGGTCACGCCGACTACGTCAAGAACATGATCACCGGCGCGGCCCAGATGGACGGCGCCATCCTGGTCGTCAGCAGCGCTGACGGCCCCATGCCCCAGACCCGCGAGCACATCCTGCTGGGCCGTCAGGTGGGCATTCCCTACATGGTCGTCTTCATGAACAAAGTCGACATGGTCGACGACGAAGAACTCCTGGAGCTCGTCGAGATGGAAGTGCGCGAGCTGCTCTCGAAGTACGAGTTCCCCGGCGACGATCTGCCAGTGGTCAAGGGCAGCGCCCTGCAGGCCCTCGAGGCCCTGCAGAAGAACCCCAAGACCGCCCGCGGTG
>NZ_BMOL01000031.1 GCF_014647055.1 Deinococcus aerolatus
TTGCACCAACCTTTCGCCCGTCGGAGGCTCCATCCTGACCCGGACAGGTTTCTGGGTTCGGCTCAAGGGCGGCGGCAGGACGGCTGGTCCTGCTCTACCTTCCCAACTACAGCCCATGGCGGAACCCCATAGAAATGCTCTGGAGGCGTTTCCGACGTGAGGTTATTCATTGCCATCTCTTTAAGAGCCTGAACGCCTTTGTTTCTGCGACCTCTGCCTTAACCTCTGCCCACAGCCTCTTCACGAGCGCGATGATCCGTGCCTCGGCGTCCTGAGTCCAGTCCGTCAGGGCAAACGACGTCAGCCACAGGGCGCCGGCATCAAGCGTAGCCTCGTCGCTGAAGTCCAGCGTCGCGTAGCGCGTCTGGAATCTCTGTGCCCCTGGAAGAAGCAGACCACCTTGCCTTATCCGGCGTCGGCGGGCGTGCCGTACCACACCTGCTTTCCCGTCCGCTGTTCCGGAGTGCCTGTGGGCTCAGAACAAATCCGCTTCAGTCCACGGTCTGGGCGTCCCCAACTGGCCGTCCTGGTCTCGGGCCAGCGGTGTCAGCGCTGGGCGTTGCGCTGCCGCCGGACCCGTTTCGGGAGGCGGGCCGGAATCACGGCGGCGCCCTGCGTTCGGTGGGCCAGCCAGATGGTGTGGTGGGCGCCTTTGCCAGGCCGCGCACGCGCCGACCGCACCTCGACACGGAAGCCGGCCTGCTGCAGCCGCCGGGTAAAGCGGTTGTCCGGTGTGGCCGACCAGATGGCCAGCACGCCGCCAGGCCGCAGGGTCCGCTGCGCGGCGGCCAGTCCGGGCGGCGAGTAGAGCCAGCCGTTGCCGTGGTGCGTCATGCCCTCGGGGCCGTTGTCCACGTCCAGCAGCACGGCGTCGTACGTGCCCTGGCCCTGCCGCAGCAGCTCGGCCACGTCGCCCACATGAACATGGGTCCGGGGGTCATTCAGGGGGTAGCCCGCGCACTCGCCCAGCGGGCCTCTGTTCCACTCGACCACCTCCGGCACCAGTTCGGCCACCGTGACCACGCTGCCTGGTCCCAGCGCCTTCAGGGCGGCGGCGAGCGTGAAGCCCATGCCCAGGCCGCCCACCAGCACGCGCGGCGCCGGGCGGCCCGCGATCACCGCGCAGCCCAACTCGGCCAGCGCATCCTCGGAGGCGTGCATGCGGCTGTTCATCAGTTCGCTGACATAGCCCGAGATCTGGATGGAAAACTCCAGCTGGTCGCCGCGGCGGTACAGGCACAGATCCTGCTGCGCGCCGGGAATGGCGGCGCGGGCCAGCGGCACCCAGGGAATCATGCGGGGTCCAGCGGGGCGCAGGTCGGGCGGCAACAGGCCGACGGGAGATGGACAGGATTCAGAAACACGGGAGAGGGCAGGGGGCGCGCAGGCATCGGCTGACTCTACATGCCCCTGGCCTCTCCCGGCGGTTTCCCCCGCTGCAATCCGGCGGCTTCCAGGCGGGGCACGGCCTCCGGCAGCGGGATCCACCAAGCGTCCTCCTCGCTCTGCGGCCCAACCCGGCTTCGCGAGCCCTGGGGCCGTCCATTGAAGTAGAGGGGGACGGCTGCGTTCCGGCCCCGGCGAACCGGACGTCACTGCACCTGGCGTCGACCACCGCCGTTCTCGTCAAGCGTTCATGGGCGGCTCGCGTCGGAACCTGCGGTTCCATCATCTGGTCTGAAGCGCACCAGCAGCGGGCGGTGGTCGCTGATCGTTTCGGGCAGCGCCCGCGCCCTGGTAAACACCACGTCGTCTCCCCACACGTAATCCAGCCGGAGGAAGCCGAAGCGGGCTGCATAGGTGAATCCAAAACCCGCGCCCGCCTGGGTGAACGCGTCGCGCAGGCCTGTCGCCCGCAGCATCCCGTGAAGTTCGCCGCGTGCGGGAGCATTCATATCGCCCACCAGCACCACTGCCCCCGGCGCGGTGTCCTGCACCTGTCTGACTGCCCCGGGCAACTCCCGCCGAAGTTGCAGGCGCCACGCCACCCGTTCCGGCAGAGACCTGGGTTCTCCAGGCCGGGCGATGTCGGTGAGCAGCGCCAGCGTGGGGAGATGGGTGTTGATCACCGTCAGCGCACCCGCCGTGGTCTGCAGGCGCGTGACCAGCACAGCGTGGCCGGTGGTCGGGAAGCGTAGTGTTTGGCTTTCCAGAAGCGGCAGGCGCGTCAGGGTCAGCAGCTCTCCCTGACGCGCTGTGGCCCAGCCGGGAAACGCCGCGCGCACGCGCGCCGCGTAGGTCCCCTCGGGCTGGTCTTTAAATCGTGCCTCCTGAAGGACCACCACCTTGGCCCCTTCGCGCCGGGCCAGGTCAGCAATCCGGCCCGGGTCCGCGGAGGCGTCCAGGGTGTTGAGACTGAGGAGCGTCACGGTGCCGGGACCGGCTGGGCGGCTTCCCGGCAGAACGAGACCCACCTGAAAAATAAGGAAGGCCGCTGCAATCACCACATTCCAGGCCACCCAGCGCACCTGACCCGCACGCCAGGCCAGCCAGGCCAGCAGCGCGAAGACCGGCAGCAGCAGTTGCGGGGGGATCAGGTCCACGGCAGCCACCCACCACCAGTGCTCGGAGGTCAGGCGGGCCAACAGGCCCCAGCCGACCACCAGGGCCGCCAGGACTGCAGAAGCGGCGCGTACGTCTGGAACGCGCCCTTTTAACCGCATGGCGTTTGCTGGACGGCTGCGAGAGGCGAAGAGCCTGCAGATTGACCGCTCGGATGATCCCTCACGGTCCGAGGGTGACCCTGGACCGCGACGTCGCGTCGGAGGCCGTCAGGGTCAGGCGGTAGGTCTGGCCTGAGCGGGCGAGTTGATAGGTGCGCGACAGCTCACCGCTGTCCCGCTCCACCGTCTCAACGAAGCCCTGCGCCTGGAAGAACGGCAGGTAATAATCCTCCAGCTCCTGCAGCGTGTACATGCCGTAGAACAGCAGGCTGGCCTCACGGTCACGGTAACTGGCGCTGTCGATCAACACGTTGCCGGGCGGCGTCAGAAAAATCCGGCCGGGCACAATCTGCACCGTCTTCAGGTCGATGGGTTCGGCGTACACCCGCAGGTTGTCTGGAGCCTCACCCACCAGCAGGCGCCCGGGCAGCGCCCCGCCCCGGAACTGGTACAGCGCCTGAATGGCTCCCGTGGCTCCCTTGAGCACCTGCACCTCGATCAACCGGTCCATGCGGCGCAGCAGGGCGCGGGCGCGCGCCTCGTCCGGGTAAATCACGCGGTAGGTCAGTTCAAAGCCCTGCCGCTGAAGTTGCTCGGTCGCAAAGGCCAGCGCATTCTGGGCACTCAGGCCTGACGTGGGGCGGTAGGTGAGCAAGGCCGTGCGGGAGCCGTCGTCGTACCGGGTGCCCAGCACCCTGACTCCGGCCGGGGCACTGAGCCGCAGGCGGTTGTCGCCCGCCTGCAGATCGGTCAGGCCACCGGCGTACAACCCCCAGGGCAGGGTATCGGTGGTGCCGCTCAGCAGGGGCGCGGGGGTGGTCTGCGCAACGGCGGGCAGTGGGGCGCAGGCCAGCAGGGCCGCGAACACAAGGGCTTTCTGGTTCATGGTAAACCTCCAGTTCACCCAGCGTACGCTGTCGCTGCGTGCTGGCCGGTGATTCAACAACTTCCCCTCAAGGTGGTCCAGCGGCCCCGCCTCGACGTGCCCCGTCTGTTGCAGCCACACATCGGCCTTGTATTGGCTCGTGCGCGCCTTGTCGCCGGGACCCGTATTCGCGGGCGTCCAGATGCGCGCAGCGTCTCAGGTGCGGCGAAGTTGCCGCAGGCCCAGGAACCCGATCACCAGGCTGCCGAATCCGGCCAGGACGATCAGGCGGTGCAGCATTTCTCCCAGCACCACGTCCTCCAGATGAAAAACCTGGAAGGTCAATGTTTCGAGCAGGTGCGCCGTCCCAAGGATGATTGCGCCGGCCGAGATCCAGGACAGGGTTTTGCCGAACACGCTTCCCAGAGTGGAGGAACGGATCACCGTGATCATCCACAGTGCCACGCTGACGAGGACCAGATCCAGAATCAAGTTTACGAGTTCCATGGGTGCTCCGAGAGGGGGCAGGAGAGAAGGTGCTGGAAGCCAAGAGGTTCCAGGGAGCGTGATTGCCGCAAGCAAGGTCAAGACCCAGAACAGCGCGCAGTACCCGGCGGCCGTGTCTACGGGAGTATACCGCTGCCGACCCACACAATAGCTGTCTGAATTCCAACAGGATGCAACGGGAGGCGGCCTGGTCGTCTCGCGTGAAGAGGTGGCGGCCAGGGGCATGTCAGAGTCCCGTGAGGGGCGTCCGGGTATCATGACCGCCATGATGTCTGTTTCGGGTGCGGACGCCGACGGGGCAACCGCGCCCCAGGACGCCCTCCCCAACTTGCAGAGCAGGCCTGGCGCAACGCTGTCGGCAGTGGGGCGCTGGACCTTGCTTGTGGGAACGCTGCTGACCGCAACGCTCGGCATCACTGCCATTCGCCTGGCAGACCATGACAGGGTGACCATCATGCTGCTCGCCGATGCCGGGAGCGCCATCAACCACCACCGTGCTGTCGAGTGGCAGGGGCTTGTCCTCGAGGCGCGCGGTCAGGACGCGGTGTTGCCGGCGAGGGACAGTCAGCTGCTGCTGCAACAGGCGTGGGCCGCACTCGACCGCGCCCATTCCCGGGAGCAGTCTGGAGTGCTGCTGGCACTGCGGCCACTGCGCACTCCTCAGAGCCACGCCGAGGAGACGCTGATGCGCCAGCTTTTCCTGGACCTGCTGCTGGTCGTCAAGCAACAGCCCACGGTCTTCGGCGTGGCCGCTGCGGGAACCCAGATCCGCACGGGCGAGCGCGTCAGCCACATTGCTGAGCGTCTGGAAGCCCTGATCCAGCGCATGAGGGTTCAGCGGGAATTTGAGGCCGAACGCATGCTGGCAACCGCAATGCACTTGTTTCTCTTGACCCTGCTGGCCGGGGTGGGCACCATGATCCTCTTCACACGGCGGTTTCAGGACGTTCAACATCTGACGGGTCAGCTCCGGCGGGATCGCCAGGAAGCGCGGGAACGCGAGACGCACGATTCCCTCACCGGAGTGTGGAACCGTCCGGGCCTGCAAGCCACCTACGATCTGCACTGGGCTGCAACGGAGTGCATAGTGGTGATGCTCGATCTCAACCGGTTAAAAACGGTCAACGATACCGGCGGCCACGCCGCTGGCGACGTCTACCTGAGAAAGACGGCCCGGGCGTTGACGGCGGCGGCGCCATTTCCGGGCGAGGTGGCCCGCTGGGGCGGAGACGAGTTCGTGGTGCTGTTGCCGGGAAGCAGTGAGGATGATGCCCACCGCCTTGTGCGGCGGGCCATGCACGATATCGGTGACGTCGACGGCCTCCCGCCCTTTGCGTATGGGCTGGCTCTGGCTTCGCCGGCACACCCGCTGCAGCGCGCCCTGGCACTGGCCGACGCGGCAATGTACGAACACAAGGACCGGCAACGGCAGCACCTCAGCCGGACAACCGATGCCCGCAAGGGGATCACGGTCGAGGAATTCTCGGTCCGGCTGGAACAGCTTGAAACGCCCCAGCAGGTGCTTGGTACAGGCCTGCCGCTGGTTCATGACCTGCTGGGCTTCACGGTGGGCCTCTACCTGGAGCGTGCCGACGACGCCTTCACACTGCGCAAACTGCTGTGTCAGGCGCCGGATACTGGCCCTGTGGCCCGGCTGGGGGACCGGTACCGGGGCGACCAGGGCCTGCTGGGCCAGGCCGTCAGCAGCGGTCAGCCGGTGTGGAGCAACGATTATGCCAGCGAGCCCGCAGGGCTGCCGCAGTGGACCCGGTGCGATGTTCGCAGCCTGCTGCTGGTGCCGGTGCGTTGCCGCGGGCAGGTGCAGGGCGTGCTGGGTCTCGCACAGCTCCAGAGCTGGCAGGCCGTCACGCCGCAGGCGCGGCGGCTGCTCGAGGCCGTGGCGGGCCGGCTCGCCCACGCCATGGAGCAGGAACTGGCGGTGGAGGCCGCCCGGCGGAGTTTGTGGGGTGGACTGTTTGCACTGGGTGTGGCGCTCGAGGAGCGCGACCTCGAGACCGCCGGGCACACCGAGCGGGTTCTGGTACGGGCCCAGGCGGTGGGACGCCACCTGGGCCTGACTGGTGAGGCGCTCGACGCCCTGAGTCAGGGAGCTTTTTTGCACGACATCGGCAAGCTCGCCATTCCAGATGCCATCCTGAGGAAACCCGGCCCACTCACCCCGGAGGAATGGTCCATCATGAGAACGCACGCGGAACGCGGACACGACATTGCCCGGCGCCTGCCCGACCTGCCCCCAGTCACCCTGGCGGTGGTACGCAGCCACCATGAGCGCTGGAACGGCCGGGGCTACCCGGATGGCCTGTCCGGCCACGCTATCCCCCTGGAGGCGCGAATCTTCGCGGTGTGCGACGTGTATGACGCCCTGACCCACGCCCGCCCCTACAAGGCCGCGTGGACGCCGGCGGCCGCGCTTGCCGAGATCCAGGCGCAGCGAGGCGAACACTTCGATCCGGCGGTCGTGGACGCCTTTGCTGCGGTGATGGCCTCCGGCAGCGACCCGGCGGAACCCGCAACGCCCCGGGCTCTGCCGCACCGTGAACGGGTCAGTGATTGACGTTCCGCACAAGCAGGTTGTGTCGAGCGTGCCGGGTGCAGCCCGCAGATTACGGTTTGAAAAGCGGGCCTGTTCCTGCGGGGCGTTCGTCCGTTCGTCACCAGCGCCTGCCTGCTGGAGTGGTCCTCAGGGGGTCACAGTCTGGTGCGGCACCTTACTGTGCCGGCGGGCCGGGTACCGCAGCGCCGGGGTGCTGGACTGGCCGCACAGCACCGGGCGGTTGTGTTCCTCGCGTTTGACCGTGTAAAGCGCCTGAGCCGCCCGTCCGGGCGTGTTCTGGATGGCTTCCCCAGGAATGTAACGGCTGCCGCCCAGCGACGTGCTGCACGACGGGCGCAACGCTCAGGGGGCTGGTCAGCGGCCCCGGCGTCTCCAGTTCTCCGAGTTCCTGAACCTGGGTCAATCCGGCAAATTTCCCGAAGCCGTTGCTGACGACAACGCCGGGTGGCACGCGGTCCTCGAACAGGTTGCCGGCGTGCGGCACGCTGGCGGTGACCCCGGTCCGGATGCCGGGTTCGGCCAGCACGGTCTCGTGGCCCGCCAGCCCACCGGGCACGTCGGTGAGGGCGTTGTGCGTCCCGGCCGGCGGCACACCGGGAACAATGCCCAGGTCGCGCAGGCGGCGGCGGGTGGGGCCGGGTCACCGGACATGCCCCATGCTGACAGACGGCTCAGGCGTGGGCGGGCGCCGCCCTGCGGGAAAACTATGGCCCCAGCCCCATCACCTGCAAAGGTGACCCTGCCGCCACAACGCACCACCACTCCACCTGAAGTACCCTCCGGGGGTATTTGACTTGATACGGGGAGGGGGTATATACTCCGGGCATGTTATTCAAACGCCTGTACGACACCGACCTGGCCCAAGCGTCCTACCTGATCGGATGCCAGCAGAACGGCACCGCCATCGTGGTGGACCCTGTGCGCGACGTTCAGCGGTATCTCGATCTCGCCAAGCAGGAAGGCCTCAAGATTGTGGCCGTGACCGAGACCCATATCCATGCCGATTACCTGAGCGGCAGCCGCGAACTGGCCGCCGCCACCGGCGCCGCCCTGCACCTCAGCGACGAGGGGGGTCCGGACTGGCAGTACGCCTTCCCGCATGAAAGCCTGCACGACGGCAGCAAAATCCGCCTGGGCAACATCACCCTGCAGGCCGTGCATACCCCCGGCCATACTCCCGAACACCTGAGCTTTCTCGTGACGGACGGGGCCCGCACGCCCGATCCCGTGATCTTCCTGACCGGGGACTTCGTGTTCGTCGGTGACCTGGGGCGCCCCGACCTGCTGGATGAGGCGGCCGGCGGTCAGGACACCCGGTTTACCGGAGCGCAGCAGCTGTTCTCCAGCCTCAAGACCAAGTTTCTGACCCTGCCGGACTACATCCAGGTGTGGCCTGGACACGGCAGCGGCAGCGCCTGCGGGAAGGCCCTGGGCGCGGTAGAAAGCACCACCATTGGCTACGAGCGCCAGTTCGCATGGTGGGCTGACCACCTGGAAGACGACAACATCGAGGCTTTTACGAACGCGCTGCTCGATGGGCAGCCCGACGCGCCCCTGTATTACGGGCGTATGAAACGGCAGAACAGGGCGGGTCCCGCGCTGCTGGGAGACATCCAGCCGCTGCAGGCGCTGTCCGGTCAGGAACTGCGCGCCGCCCTGCAGCAGGACGTTCGCCTGATCGACACCCGTCCCCGCACGGAATATCAGCAGGGCGCCGTGCCCGGCAGCCTGCACCTGCCGGCCGGCAAGACCTTCGAGACGTGGGCCGGCTGGTTGCTGGACCCGGAAAAGCAGTACGTGCTGTTCGCCCGCAGCGCGCAGCAGGCCGAGACGCTGCGCCGCGGCCTGTGGATGACCGGGATCGACCGCGTCACCGGGTACGTCGGCAACTTCGAGGGCCTGACGCTCGAGTCACAGGAGGCCGTGCCAGTGCGTGAGCTGGGTGACCTGGGCCAGAGCTTCGTGCTCGATGTGCGTGCCCGCAGCGAGTATGACGCCGGACACATCCCCGGCGCGGTGCAGCTGCATGCCGGGCGCCTGATCCAGAACCTGGACCGGATCCCGCGCGACCGGCCCGTGGTGGTCCACTGTCAGGGCGGGGCCCGCAGCGCCGCTGCGGTGAGCCTCCTGCGCGCCGAGGGCTTTGACAACATAACTGACCTGGACGGTGGCTACGCGGCCTTTGCCCAGGAGCAGGTCAGCGCCTGACCCATCACCGGCGGCGTGACTTGCCCCTTCGGGGACGGACGCGCCGCCGGTGACGCCGCCTGCCCAGCCCAGATGCGTAGCCCAGAAGCCCAATCCAGAACACGTGGAACCAACAAGAGGAACACAACACATGACGTACCAAGACATTTTGACAACTGAACTAGAGGCCAGGAAACGTGCAGGGGCCCAGCTGGTTGACGTGCGCGAACGCGAGGAGTACCTGAGCGGTCATCTTCCCGGCGCCCTCAGCCTTCCGCTGAGTGAACTGACTGGGCGCGAGCACGACGTGCCGGCCAACGCCCTGCTGATCTGCGCCAGTGGCAACCGCTCCGCCCGGGCCGCGGCCTATCTCACCGCCCAGGGCAGAACGGACCTGATGAACCTCTCGGGGGGCACCCTGGCCTGGATGCGTGAGGGCGGGGAACTCAACGTCGGGGAGCAGCCGTGATCTTCGCCTGGTTTGGCGCCGCCCTGATCGGCCTGAGCCTGGGTCTGCTGGGTTCCGGCGGGTCCATCCTGACCGTTCCGGTGCTGGTGTACCTGGTGGGCGAGCCTGAGAAACTGGCCATCGCCGAGAGTCTGGCCATCGTGGGGAGCATCAGCCTGTTCGGGGCCATCCCGTACGCGCTCAAGAAGCAGATCGACTGGCGGTCCGTGCTGTGGTTCGGGATTCCTGGTGTGCTGGGCACCTACGGCGGCGCGGCGCTGAGCGTCTACCTGTCCGGCGTGGTGCAGCTGCTGCTGTTTGCTGGCGTGATGCTGCTGGCCTCGGTGATGATGTTCCGTCCCACGCCGGTAAGTTCGGACGCCCACGGCGCCCACGCGCGCTCACCGGTCAAGATCGCCCTCGAAGGGCTTGGTGTGGGCGTGCTGACCGGCCTGGTGGGTGTGGGCGGCGGCTTCCTGATCATTCCTGCCCTGGTGCTGCTGGGCGGCCTTCCCATGGGCCTGGCGGTGGGCACCAGCCTGCTGATCATCGCGGCCAAGAGCTTTGCCGGGTTTTACAAGTACATGCACGTGCTCGCGGACCAGAACCTCTCCATGAACTGGCAATTGATCGGCCTGTTCACGGTGATTGGCATCGCCGGCAGCTTTCTCGGCGCGCGACTGGGCAAAAATATTTCCAACGCCAGCCTGAAGCGCGGCTTCGCCGGCTTTCTGGTGGTGATGGGCGTGTACGTGCTGGCCACCAACGTCCCCAAGGTGCTGAACCCTGCGCCCTCCACTGAGGCGCGTCAGACCGTCTCGCCCACACACTAACCCTGCTCCTGTCGGCTGTGGGCGCATTCTGGCCCCTGCCGTGTTCCATGAGGTGACACATGACTGAATTTCTCGAAGTTCTCCGCTCGCCCTGGCCCTGGTACGTCAGCGGTCCCCTGATTGGCCTGATGGTTCCGCTGCTGCTGTGGCTGGGCAACAAGGGGTTCGGCATCTCGGCCAACCTGCGCCACGCCTGCGCCATTTTGCTGCCTGAGCAGACCAAGCCGGCCTTTTTCCAGTACAACTGGCGAACGGAGAAATGGAACCTGATGTTTGCGGGAGGGTTGCTGCTTGGCGGTCTGGCGGCCGGCGTCCTGCTGGCCGATCCCAACCCGACCCGCCTGAGCGAGGCTGGCCTGCAATCGGTCCAGGCGCTGGGTGTGCAGCTGCGGCCCGGTCTGGTGCCGGCGGAACTCGCCGACCTGAGCAATCCCGGGGTCTGGCTGCTGCTGGCCGTTTCCGGCCTGCTGGTGGGGTTCGGGACCCGCTATGGGGGAGGCTGCACCAGCGGCCACGCCATCACGGGCCTGAGTACCTTGCAGGTGCCCTCGCTGATCGCCACCGTGTCCTTTTTCGTGGGCGGCATCCTCAGCGCCAATTTCATTCTTCCCCTGTTCCTGGCGGTAATCCTATGACCACGAAACCGGTAGCCCATATCCCGGGGGTCCACCCGGAGGCCACTTCCGCCGCCCGTGCCGCGACGGTCCTGCCTATCTACCTGCTGGCTGGCCTGTACTTCGGTATCGTCCTGATCAAGAGCGAGGCGGCCAGCTGGTACCGCATCCAGGAGATGTTCCGCTTCGAGTCGTTTCACATGTTTGGCCTGATGGGCTCTGCGGTGGTGACCGGTATGGTCACGACGGCGCTGCTGCGCCTGAGCAAAGTCAAGAGCCGCGATGATCAGACCATCACCGTGACCCCCAAGGACAGGGGCTGGAAGCGTTACGTGCTGGGCGGATTGACGTTCGGCGCAGGCTGGGGCCTGGCAGGCGTGTGCCCCGGGCCGATCCTGGCCCTGCTGGGTGCAGGCATCTGGCCCATGCTGCTGGTGCTGGCGTTTGCGCTGCTGGGCACCTACCTGTACGGCCTGCTCAAAGACCACCTGCCCCACTGAGGGAACTCCGGCTTGAAACCGGGTGCGCGCAGGGCGCGAAGACTGGCGCCGGGGCACCACCACGACATGTTGACGTGACCCGGGCCCACCAATCATCTGTGAGCCTTCTCCTACCTCTGCGGCGCGTCACTGCGCCGCAGAGGTTCCCTATGGCCAGAGTCCGGGCGCCACAGCCCTCCAGCCTGAGGCGGAAAAGGAAGTGTTGGACGCGCCTGTCGGGTGACGCGCAACTGCGGTGGGCTGCCGGGGGCACGCCTGGTCTGAAGCCCCCTTGTTCAAAGGACTCTGCTCGGTTGCTCCGGCAGCCAGGGTAAAACTGGTCGCCGAAGCAGATCCTCAGCGGCGGTCAGGCCCATTCTCCTGTGGGTCGCCAGAGCCCTGCCCCCTGCCTGCAGTCGCGCCGCCTCGTGACCCCATCACCTCACTGCCCTGCGGCACTCAATCCACAGGCAGGTCACGCCAGGCCGGGCACCTGCCCCTCCACCGCCCTGTTCCACAGGGAAGAACTGCCGGACAGCCTGAAGGCAAGTGGCGCGTCAGCCCGGCGGGGACGCTGGCCACTTTATGATCTGGTGTGCCCGGCCAGTTCAGCACCCGGGGACCCCCCCAGGACCGCTCACCTCCACGTTCTCCTGCACCGCGCAAAGGAACCGCAACCATGTCCAGCCCAGCGCCTCTGACCCTAGACGAGCAAGAGAAACACCGTGTCCTGAACCGCCTGCGCCGACTGGAGGGTCAGGTCCGCGGGCTGCACAAGATGGTGGACGAGGACCGTCCCTGCCAGGACATCCTGACCCTGCTGAGCGGGATCCGCAGCGCGCTGGACGCCACGGGTGAGGTGATTTTCGAACAGTACCTGCTGAGCTGCGCCGCCAACGAGGGAGAGCCGCTGCCCACCCGCGAGATCGTGAAAACGGCCCGCCTGTTGCGTTGACCGTGTCTGCGGCGCGACTTCGCAGCGCGGCTCAGATCAGGTGGACACTGGGCGGGGCGGCCACAACAGGGCCACACGCCTTGAGGTAGGCAAGCATGGCCTCGACCGCGCTTACTGTCAATTCGCGCCGGTTCTGCCCGAAGCGGTGCGGGACCGCCTGATTGGTCAGAAAGGCCACCTCGTACTGACGCTCCGGCTCCAGAGGTTCACCGGCAATTTCGATGGCCTGCACGCGCGCGCCGTGCGGATTTTCCGGCTTGGCGTACAGCACCACGCCGTGCATGCGCTTGACGTAGCCGCCGCGCTGCTGCCAGGGGTCACGCGCGAAGACCGCTTCCAGATTGTCTTCAAGCATCTGGGCAAGTTCCGAGCCGCTCAGCCGCACCTGGCCCACCGGCGGGTCATGGGGCACCAGGTTCCAGACCGCCATCCGGCTGATGGGTCCTGGCGCAATGGGGGCGCCGTAGCGCCAGCCGTTTGAAAGGGCGATGGAGGTGCCGGCGGCGTGGGCGACGGCGGCGGTGAGAAAGTCGTCGGCCGGGGCGCTCAGGCTGGTGCCGCGGTGCAGCAGGACCTCGGTATGTCCGGCGATCTCCTCCTGGGCGGCGCGGAAGGGACGCAGATGCCCGGAGATGGCCTCGGCGAGCGGCTGGTCGAGAGGGCGGCCGGCGTGCATCTCGACCAGCTCATGGTGGACCAGGGTCACCTGATCAGGGGTGACGTCCAGATCCAGGCGGCTGACAAAGCTGCCGTGACAGCCGGCCTGGGTGATCAGGGTCCGCCCCACCCGCTGCGGCTCGGTCAGGCGGTTGTGGGTGTGGCCGCTGAGCAGCACGTCGATGCCCGGCACTTCGGCGGCCAGCGCGCAGTCCTGCGGGAAGCCCAGATGGGACAGAACCACCACCACATCGGCGCCCTCCTCTTCCCGCAGCCGGCGCACCAGGTCCCGGGTCTCGGCCCGCCCATCGGTAAAGCGCAGCCCCTCGCCAAAGCGCGGCGGCATGTCGCCGACGATGTTGGAAGCCAGCCCCAGCACGCCCACCCGGACGCCGCGGTCAATCATCCGGAAGGGGGCGAACGGCCGCTCGGAGGTGTCCTCACGGTAGATGTTGGCGGCCAGCATGGGGTAACTGAGATGGGCGGCCAGCTGCTCAAGCTGTTCAGGCCCGTAGCCAAAATCCCAGTGGGCGGTCATGCCGTCAAAGGCCAGCGTGTTGAGCAGTTCCGGCATGAATGCGCCGCGCGTGGCGACCACCGGCCCGGTGCCGTGAAAGGTGTCGCCGTTGTCGAGGGCGATAACGGCCCCAGGGCACTCGGCGCGTACCCGGTCGAAATACGCCTTGATCCGTGCCAGGCCCCCGGTGGTGCGCGTCATGGGAGCGCCCGCCTCCCAGAAAAGCTCCGGATGGGGTTCGAGATAGGCATGCAGATCGTTGAGTTGCAGCAGGGTCAAACGGGTCACTTGCAGTGCTCCAGTGGGAATGGGCCTGGATGTATGGATGTGCGGAAAGGACGGAGGCAAAAGCTGTGGCCTGCCTGCGGCGTCCTGCCGGGCCTAGACATACGCGGCAAGCCGCTGCAGGAGGGCCGGTTTCTGGACCACGCCGACCATGGAATCCACCTGCTTGCCCCCATGGAACAGCAGCAGGGTCGGGATGCTGCGAATCTCAAACTGTCCGGCGCTGCGGGGATTTTCGTCCACGTTGACCTTGACCACCCGGATCTTGCCGGCCTGCTCGCGGGCGATCTCTTCCAGAACAGGACCCATCACCCGGCAGGGACCGCACCAGGGGGCCCAGAAGTCCACCAGCACCGGCACGCTGGCCTGAATATCGTCGGCGAAGGTGGCATCGGTGCCGTCATGCAGCCACGGCAGAGCGGCCTGACAGCGTGCGCAGACGGGCACCTGACCGCCGGGAACCTGGCGTACCCGGTTCTTGCTGTGGCAAACCGGACAGAGCAGCACATCATTCATGTTGACCTCGTGGTGTGGTGGGGAGAGGGAATGTCGACGTGGTGGCGACAAGGGAAGGGCCCTGAGGGCGCGTGCCCCGGTCAGGCCTGCCTGCCGCTGCTCGCCGGAACCTGTGACGCTCCGCAAGTTCCGCGAGATGTCTCAGGTAAGGGTGTGAGAGACCGCAGAGCATGTTCGTCGCCGGGACACGTGATTTGATGGGCAGTTTATATGGTCACACCTGCAGCGCTGGGGGCACGGCATCACCGGACGTTCAGGTCTGACGCCGCAGTTCGTCGCCGCGAAATGGGAGCCTGAGCAGCGGGGCCAGCAGGCAGACGTCAAGCACGCCGGCCAGCAGCGGCACCGTCCCGAGGGCCAGAACAGCTGGCTGACGGTGGGTCAGGCCCCAGCCCATCAGGGCGAGCCCGGCTCCTACGCGCAGACCGCGCCCCTGCGGCGCCGCCATAAATCCACCGAATTGTTTCCTGGTGATCATCAGTCCCTCCTGGGGGGTTCAGGGTTGAGCGGCATTGACGGTGGTCTGCACGCTCCATCACATCAATGTCGTTCCCATGTCGGTGCGTTTCCTGGCAGAGGGCCGAGGACCCGCCCTTGAGCAAGTCCAGCCGCATCTCCCACGCCAAGTCTGAACGCCCCAAACGGCGGATGCCTGTGCCGCCAATGAACATTGCCTTTATGGCTTCACACGTCCAGTGTGGTGCCGTCCTCGCCCAGCGTGTCCCGCCAGCGGTGCTGAGGCTCGAAGCCCAGATGCTGGCGGGCCGCGTCGATGCTCAGAAGGGTCTGGAAACCGTCCAGTGGGTCCCGTAAGGGAACGCCGGGGAAGACCTGCTCCATGAGCGTGCGCGAGGGCAGCGGCATCACGGTATCGGCGGCCGCAATGATGAAGCTGCTGGTGCCCGTCCGTGGGGCCTCCAGCGCCAGGCGGCAGGCCAGCGCGGCGTCCCGCTCGTCGATATACCCCCACAGATTCCACTTGCGGGCGTGGGGATCAGGCCAGGCCAGTTCTGGAAACCGGCGGTACTCGTCCGGCCCCAGGATGTTGGAGAAGCGCAGAGCCACGAAAGGAATCCCTGAACGCCGCGCAAAATCCCCGGCCATCGTCTCGGTGACCACCTTGCTCAGCGCATACGACGATTCGGGATGCGGATAGTGCGCCTCGTCCACCGGGGCGTACTGCGGCGGCACGTCGAAGGGCAGGCCCAGCGTCGTCTCGCTGGACGCCCAGACCACCCGCTGCAGCCCCAGCATCGTGGCCGCCGTGAATACGCTGTGGTTCATGGTCACGTTCTGCACGAAGGTGTGGTGCGGTGCCTGGAGGCCGGGCGCGGGAATGTTCGCCAGATGAACCACGCTGCCCGCACCGTGCATGACCTCCAGCGTCTGGCCCAGATCACTCAGATCGGCCTGGAAGGCATCGTTCAAGGTGCCTGGGAACTCGCCCTCTGGCCTGGGGGTGGGCCGGGTGTCCACGGCGATGACCTCGTAGCCGTGTTCCAGCAGGTGCCGCAGGGCGGCGCGTCCGGCCCGGCCCGCCGCACCCGTCAGCACCACCGGGCCGATGTGGGAAGCCGCGTTCACCACGCGTAGGCTTCCGGGGCCTGTCCGCCGGGGCCGGGCCAGATGTCGTCGAGCGTCTTCAGGGTTTCAGCCGTCAGCCTGATGTCCAGCGCTTTCAGCGCGCCGTCCAGCTGCCCGGCGGTGCGCGGGCCGATGATCGGGGCCGTCACGGCGGGCTGGTGCAGCAGCCACGCCAGCGCCACGTCCGCCGGGGACTCGCCCAGCTCCCTGCACAAGGCCTCGTACCGCTCCAGTTGTGGGCGGTGTTTCTCGATCTGCTGTTGCATGTTCTCGCCCGCGCGGCGGCCCCCCTCGGCCTTTTGCAGGGCACCGCCCAGCAAGCCGCCGCCCAATGGACTCCAGGGAATCAGGCCCAGCCCCAGTGCCTGACAGGCCGGAATGACCTCCAGCTCGATCATGCGCGCCGACAGGTTGTACAGGCTCTGCTCGGACACCAGCCCCATGAAGTGTCGCCCGGCGGCCAGCGTGTTGGCCTGCGCGATGTTCCAACCCGCGAAGTTGCTGCTGCCCACGTACAGTACCTTGCCCTCGCGTACCAGCTGCTCCATGGCCTGCCAGACCTCTTCCCAGGGCGCCGCGCGGTCAATATGGTGCATCTGGTACAGATCGATGTGATCGGTTTTCAGGCGGCGCAGGCTGTCCTCGCACGCCTTGCGGATGTGATACGCCGAGAGTTTCTGATCGTTGGGGCCGTCGCCCATCTTGCCGTAGACCTTGGTCGCCAGCACGATTTTGTCGCGGTTGCCAGGATTGTGCTCCAGCCAGCGCCCGACGATCTGCTCGGTCACGCCCTCGCCGGGCTGGCGGCCATAGACATTGGCGGTGTCGAAGAAATTGACGCCTCGCTCCAGCGCCGCGTCCATGATGGCGTGGCTGTCCTGCTCACTGGTTTCAGGGCCAAAATTCATGGTGCCCAGACACAGGGGGCTGACTTTCAGGCCGGTGCGGCCTAGATGACGGTAATCCATACTTGACGCCTCCTTGAATTTCGCTCTAACCCGACGCTACACCCGCAGGGGCGGCGGCGTCATCCCAGGGGCGGCCTTTATGCTTCCTGCGAATGAATTGAAGAACAAATCGCCATGGGCGTCCCGCTTGAACAAAGGCATCAGATGCTCACTTCAGGGCGCCCTGAACAACGTCTCCGTCCCAGCCAAGAAGGAAACGGCAACCTGATTTGCCGCAAGTGTGCTCCGGTCCTGGATGAAGCCCACCTGAAACGGGCGACATGTCGCCCATCTGCCCGGCACCTCTCGTCCCTCTCCTGACCCGGTCAGCCCCGGCCTCCAGCGATCTGGGCGGCCTCCGGCAGGCGGGCGAGACGGCGCATGGCCACGGCCCCCAGCAGTGGCCCCAGACTCAGCGCCGTGAAGGCCAGCGCCCAGCCGCTGCTGCTGACCAGGAGGGGGACCAGCGCGATGCTGCCGGCGGTCAGGGTGAAGCCCAACGCCAGTTGCATGGTCAGGGCCGTGCCCACATACGCGGGGTCGGCAATCTCACTCACGATGGTTGAAAACTGAGCGGAATCGGCGATGATCCAGAAGCCCCACAGCAGACTCAGGCCCAGCACCACAGGGGGAGCCGCGTTCATCAGGGTGGCCAGGGCCAGGGCCAGGGCGCAGCCGCCGGACAGGAACATGGCCAGCGCCGTGAGACGGGTTCGGCCCCAGCGGTCTCCCAGCACGCCACCGACGTAACAGCCGATGGCCCCCACGCCCACCACGGCGAAGGTGGCGTAGGCCGCCCCCTGCGCCGGGTCCGGCAGGTTGCGCTCCGAGAGCAGCCGCGAGAAGAACACGGCGAACCAGGCCCACATGGCGTACAACTCCCACATGTGCCCCAGGTACCCGAGGGTGGTGAGGCCCATGGCGCGCCCGGTCAGGATCCGCCAGGCCTGGGCAGGCCGGAACACGGCAGGCGGATACTGGTGTGGCCCGTTCCTGACCTGCATGGCCAGCACTCCGCCCAGCGCCGCGAGCAGGCTGGTCACGCCAATCACGGCCTGCCAGTTCGCCCCGCCCAGACCGTTGACCAGGTGCGGCAGCGCGGCTGCGAGGGTCAGGGCGCCCACCATGATGCCCAGCGCCACGCCGCGCCCGGTGCGGAACCAGGTAGCCATGGCCTTGAGCGCCGGGGGATACACCAGGGCCATGGCCGCTCCGGTCAGGGCGCGCAGGGCAATGGCGTGGGCCGGACCCTGCGCCAGCAGCATGCCCAGATTGGCCCCGGCGGCCACCAGGGCTCCGGCCAGAATCAGGTGCCGGGGCGAGACCCGGTCTGCGAGGTTCAGGACCGCACTGAGAACCGCGCCCAGCACGAAGCCCAGCTGAACGGCCAGCGTCAGCCAGGCGGCGTCGCTGGGGCTGAGCGTCCAGACGGCGCGCAGCTGTGGAAGCACGGCGGCGGCCGAAAACCACGGGGCCATGGCAAAGACAACCGCGCCTGCCAGCCACGTGAGGGCGCTCCAGCGGTCCGGGGCGGCGTGGTGGGAAGCAGCATTCGACATGCCGCGCAGCATAGAGAACCCAGGTGGGCCGGTCGGGGTGTGGCCGGGTGCTGGCGCCAGGAGGTGAAGACGCCTGGCACCAGCACCCGGCCCCCAATGGTCAGGTTTGTTGGGAAACGGATGCGGGCTCTTTCGCCTGCGGATCAGACCGTCCGCCCCACCTGCGGGCTTTCCGGCCCACTCCGGAAACGGGGTGGGAGCCTCGGCCCTGCCAGACAGAGCCCTGCCCAGCCTTTACCGGACTGTGACCGGCAGATCCTCCTGCTCGCCCTGGCCATGGGGGCGCCCAGCAGGCCTCAGCCACTCTCCACCCGCACCGGCCACCGTCTGCCCGTCCGCGAAGATAGGCTGTCCCCGCCGGTAGACCCGCTTCACCCGGTGCTGGAACGGGCGCCCGAGAAAGGGAGACCAGGGATGCAGAGACTTGAGCTGTCCCTGGGTCAGGGTCCACGGCGCAGCCGCGTCCACCAGCACCAGATCGGCGTCAAGACCCTCGCGGATGGCCCCCTTCCGGTGTCCGATGCCTGCCAGGCGTGCCGGGGACTCGCTCAGCAGCCGCGCGAGCTGCGGCAGGGGCAGCCTGCGCCGCGTCCCCTCGTCAAGCACCAGGGGCAACGTGAACTGAATGCCGTTGATGCCGCCCCAGGCGTCCCAGATGTTGCTGGTCCTTTTGCGCAATAGGTCTTCAAAACACCGCCATTTCTCGTTGCTGTCGAGGGACAGACCGGAAGGTGGCCTTCCCGTCGTTTGGGACGGCTAAAAACGAAGTTGTCAGCTACTGAGCTTCATTTTTTACGCCCGTCTTTGAAAAGCTTCCTGATAGATATTCATCAACAATTCGTGATTCCGCTCAGGTGCGTATAAATTAAGATAAGCCTCACGACAATTCTGACGGAGCTTCGCCAAATGATCTGGAGAGGCCGTCAGCATCACGATTTTCTCAATAAGATCTTCAGAATCACCAGGTCTAAAGAGTTCACCCGTTTGCCCAACCGTCACTAGCTCGATTAGACCACCCATTCTCGCTGCGACAACAGGCGTTCCCTTTGCAAATGCCTCGATCAGAACCCGCCCAAACGGCTCATGCCACTCAGAAGGCACAACAAGAACCTTGGCATCTCCCATTAGTGTATGGGTTTCGGTGAGGGAAAGTGGACCTAAATATTGTATACCTATATTGCGAGCCGCCGCTTGTTCAACCTCAGATTTGAGAGGCCCTTCACCCACAATCTTAAGGGGAAGAGTTAAACGCCCCAATTCCCAGGTTTTGAGAAGGGTTCGAATCCCCTTTTCATCCGTGAGTCGTCCGACGTAGAGGGCATATCCTCCCTTCCCATCTCCTACACCGGGATCAGGTGCAACAACGTTCGGTTTAACGACAATCTGCGCGGCCTCGATGCCTGCCTCAATATATTTCTGCCTTACAAATTCAGAAGTCGCCACGAACAGATCAACTTGCCGCCGGTACGTACCGATGAGTTTGTGGGTCGACACCATCCCCGCCACAACTGCTGAGCCTGCCACACTACCTCGATAGCAGCGGTGCAGAATGCCGGGAGTGGGGGCAAATCGCCCTACACACAGCTCGCAAACATTCCCGTCACGGTAAAGAAGACCATTGACGCAAGTCATTCTGTAGTTTCGAAGAGCTTGAATTACTACGGCTCCTGCTTTATGCGCGGCATAATAGGCAGCAGGAGAGATTAAAGGGAAAGTGTTTTGAAAGTGAACCACTTGAATTTGATTGTCTTTGATTAATTGAGTGATCTTTCGAAAGGAATATGGATTCCATATTGTATAGGCTGCAGTTCTTAGCACGCCAAGATTCTGCACTTCGTTGCTATGTACTGTATAACGCACAACATTATGTCCGGATGCACTGAGTAATCCTGACTCAGCCAAAAAACTTTCATCTTCACCTCCAGGCTGCTGGTAGTGATTATGAACCATTAGAATACGCAGACTTCTACCACCTCACTATTGCCCAGTCTTTATAAAACGATAAAATCATACGTATTACCCTCTAATAACAGATCGCGTTTTAAGTTACGTGAGAGTCCAGAAGACGCTAAAGACCTATGTAAGCACGAGATTCGATCTGACCTTGCTCCTGCTTCCAATGCCACCCCCCGGTATTATTTCGCCGGCATGCTGGGAGGCGGAGCAGGAAGATATTACACCGAGCCGCGGATCCTCGACATTATTGGCAGCTTCCAACGGAAGCCACCATCACAAATCTGATCCAATTCCACGGATCATCCTGACACTGAGCTAAGCACACTGGCAGTTAAACAAGAGTTTACAACGCCGGTTAGGGCCTGGGGTTGCCAGAGTCAACTAGCGTGTGGAGCGCATAAACAAGGAAGACGATATGGCTAGAGGCTGCCAAGAACCCTACCTAAAAAAGGGCCTGATTTTGACCCTCCCCGTGTTTCTGGTGCCAAGCTGAGTGCAAATTCAGTGGCACGTGAGCCGCCCCCGAAAACCGATCCAGGTCAGCTTGGAATCTCTGACGGGCTTGAGCCGAACCCAGAAACCTGTCCGGGTCAGGATGGAGCCTCCGACGGGCGAAAGGTTGGTGCAA
>NZ_BMOL01000032.1 GCF_014647055.1 Deinococcus aerolatus
TCCCCAGCTCCTACGCGTGGTGGCATGAACGTGGGACGCCTGGTGGTGTCGAGGAACTGGCACTGCAAGCAGTGTCAGGCGACTGGCAGCCGTTCAAGCGTACGTTTGCCAATGGGACGGAACGGCTGTTCTGGCGTGCCGAGTTGATGGGTGGACCATACGGCCCTGGGCGGACCCTACGTCTCATTGTGGTCACGCCCTCAGTACCCGACAGTTTTCGGGGGGCTTGAAATCTGTCGTCTAGCACGCGAGAACAGAGCGCGTCTCCCGCTGCTCTGAAATCGTTGACGCTGTGTTTCGTCTCTCACTTCCCGGCCTACCGCAAAAATCAGGTGGAACTGCTCGCTCTGCTCGTCCTGGCGTTGATCGGGGCCAAAGACGTTCGCCACGCATCACTGGCCGAGCGTTGCCCGGGCAACGCTCAGACGGCTTCTGTCATTCGCCAGATTGAGCGATTCTTTCACCAGCATCCGCTGTGTCCTCTGGATGTTGCCCGTCTGGTTCTGGCGCTGCTCCCCGATGGGAAACGGCGGGACTTCACCCTTGACCGCACGAACTGGAAACTGGGGAAGACCGATGTCAACGCGCTGGTGCTGGCAGTGAACTGGCGAGGTGTGGCCGTGCCACTCCTGTTCGAGTTGTTGCCGCACAGCGGAGGGCAGCGAGACGAGGACCCGGCTGGCCGTGATGGACGAGGCGCTGACGCTGCTGGACTGCTGCGACGTTGCCACGATTTATGCAGACCGGGAATTCATCGGCCAGGCGTGGATCCAGGGCTTGGCTGAGCGAGGGATACCGATCACCGTCCGTCTCCGCGTCGATACCCACATCGAAGACCTGCCAGCGGGCGAGTGGTTGGGTGGCTTGCAACCTGGAAAGCAGGCGATGCTCCTCGAGGGCGTGGAGGTCTATGGACTCCCGATGAATGTGGTGTTGACCCGGACAGATCAGGGGGAACCCCTGATCGTGGCGAGCAACGCCACCGCCGCCAGTCGCATGCTGAAGGGATACCGCAAGCGCTGGAGAATCGAATGTCTGTTCAGGGCGCTCAAAACGAAGGGCTTCCGGTTGAAAAACACCCACATGACGCGTCCCACTCATGTGACGCGGCTGCTTTGTTTGCTCACCCTGGCGTATGTCTGGAGCGTCCTGGTCGGCATCGACCAGGACACGGCGCTGAAAAAACACGGACGGCGGGCCTGGAGTGTCGTGACTCTAGGTCTACGGGCGCTCGTTCGGGCGTCTTCCCGTCAGATCGGAACCTCAATGGACGAACTGCTCCACCTGATTCAATTCTGGACGCCGGACCAGACGACGGCTGTGGAAAGTGTCGGGTACTGAGGGCAGCTGGACAAGCTTCGCTAGAACATCGAGTCCACGTTTGGCTTACAAAAGTCGCGGGGCTTCGATTTGGAGCAGACCGGGGTCACACACCCCACTCGGTTGGAACGACTGTTCGGTCTGGTGACCCTGGCGTGGTTGGCTTGCCTGCGGGTGGGCGTCTGGCGACATGAAGCGAAACCACTCCGGGTGCTGGCCCATGGCCGCAAGGCCATGAGCCTGGTGCGCTACGGCTCGGAAGAACTGCGCCATGTGCTGCGGTGGGTCCCCGAGAGACTCGGCGAGATGCTACGTGTCTTGATACGCCCTTTTCCCGCACGGGGACAGCCGGAAAAAGAAGTTGTCAGCTACTGAAGCTTCTCCCAGTTCGCTGGCAAGGTAACCAGGGGCGTGACGCCCCTGGCCGACCAGGTCTGCCTGCGGACAGCTTTCCGAGCAAAGCCCACCTCATCCAAGTACACGAGCGTGGCGCCCTCAGCGACCTTTTTTTTTAACTCCCGGCCCACCTGTTCTTTCCAACTGACGATCCGAAGCTCATTGCGTTCTGCTGCCCGTCCATCGGGCATCTGTGGGGTAAAGCCCAATCCCCGCAGGATGTGCCGGACATGATCATGGTGATACTAGACATCGAAATGTCGGCCGATCAGTTCACTCACACGGCGGGTCGTCCATGTCTCATCTCGAAAGCCATGATGGACAGCACCTTCTCGCACGAGGGTGCGCAACTGCTGTCGTTGTGCTCTTCCGTAAGTCGTGAGGTTGGACCGCTGGCCACCGTGGCCTGAAGACTGCCGTTGCGTTTCAGCCGGCCTCTCCAGCTGTACACCGTGTGGACCGAGACCCCAAAGTGATCGGCAACCGCCTGGTTCTTGTGCGTGCCGCGCGCCACCCATTCAAGCGCCGCGAGGCGGCGCTCTTCGAGTTGAGCCCGGGAGTAACGGGTAAGCTGCCAACCGGACATTGCCGCAGACTATCAATGCATAGCTGAAACGCGATCAATAATGTGATTTCATTCCTTATGCCAACAGCTCAGCGCACCATTGCACCGCCCCTCCTCCATGCCCTGCTGATATTCCAGACCCTGCTTGTGGCTGCGCTGCTCACACCGCTGCTGATCGGCTCACTGGGGAGCGTCAGCGGCGCCCTGGGGTTGGAGAACGTGAGTTCCCTGGCCCTAGGCGTCACGGTGCTGGGGCTGGGGGCAGTGGCATTGATCACCCGCACCCTCTGGGACGCCCGAATGCTGCTGTCTATCTCGCTGGTGCTGTTCAACGCAGGCGCACTGATCGCTCACGTATTCACGCCAAACGACCCGCTGGTGGTCCTCTATTTTTCAGATGGAAACTTGGCCGCAGCAGGCTATCTGGTCTCCGTCTGTCTGGCCGCGTGGGTGTTGGCAACAGTGCTAACGGCACTGCTGGTGCGCCCCCGTGCCACGACGGCTGCAGACATTCAGGTAAGCAAGTTGCGGCTGGTGGGCCTGCTATTCCTGACGCTGGGGACGGTGCCCGCCGTCCTGGAACTGATCAGCGCCTTGCGTGTGGTGGCCGATGGGGGGTATCTCTCGCTGTACTCCCGGGAAGTCAACGTGGGGGCGAGTGGCTGGCGGGCGGTAGCTGGGGCGTTTTTTGTGCCGGGGCTGCTGTTTCTGTTAGGCAGCGGCACCCTGATGCGGCGCGGGGTGATGGTGGTGGTGATGGTAATGCTGGCCTTTGTCGCCACCAAACTGGCGCTGGGCAGCCGCAGTCCGGCCATCATGCCGCTGATCGCGCTATGGTTCGTCGTCCACTACCGTATCTGGCCCATCCCGGCCCGTTTGGCGGTAGGTGTCGGGGCGGTGCTGTTCCTGGTTGTGCTACCAGTGATCGCCGTGCTGCGAGACGAGGGCGGGGTAGTCCGGCTCACGCCCGCCGTCCTGGCCCAGACATTCGCCAATTTCGCCAACCCGGCCCTCGCCACCCTCAACGAAACCGGAGCCTCGATTATGCCCACGGCCTACGCGCTGAACTACATTCCCGGCGCGAGGGATTTCGGGAACGGGGCAAGTTACGTCAACTCGCTGTGGACCATCTTGCCCAGCACGGGAGGGCTAAATCCGGCGGTGGCTGGGGACAACGTGTATGCGAACTGGCTGACCCGAACGGTTGATCCGAGTCTCGCCAGCATCGGCGGTGGCTTTGGTTTCAGTCCCATCGCGGAGACATACGCCAATTTTGGCGTGGTGGGCGGCGTGACGGGGTTTTTCGCAATCGCGTTAGCCATGCAGGTGCTGCTGACGTGGTTCTCGAATTATCGCAATGCTGCACACATTGTCTTTTCGGGCGTCATCCTGAGCATCCTGCTGCTGTGGGCACGCGGGGAGACGGTGAGTTTCGTCAGGCCGCTTGTCTGGTTCGTGCTGGTGCCCGCGGTCTATCTCGTGGTTCAGGCTTACAGGCGCCCACAAAGAAACGCTGAGCTGCGAGAGGAGACCCCTGCCGCCGGTTGATTCCCAAAGAACCACCGCCTTGCCCACCATAAAACCACTCTGGCGTGGAGTCGCGTTGACTGCTGCCCCATTTTCGGTGGCCGCAGGACTGGCGCTTATCATCTCCCTCAGCAGCGGCCCACAACCATTAGCGTTGGCTGTCACAGAGACATGTGTGCCTGCCCAGTTCGCGCCAGTCTCTGGGGGCGAAGAGGCCCTCGTACCGGAGGGCAACGGCTGGCACTTCCGCAGTGAGTCGTGGCTGGGGGGCACGGTCTGTTCACCTGGAACGCTCAAGGTCATTGGCAGAGGCAAGTTGGGAGGACCGGACCTCCCACAATTAACCGTGGCGCAGGGCGACGGAATCGTGAAGACCCTGAGCCTTGGCGCAGAGCAGGAGACCACTGATGTTCAGATCCCACACGCTGGGCAGATCTATCTGGGCTATCTGAACGATTTCTACCGTTCAGACGCGCGGATCGCTACCCTCTACAGCCTCAGCCTAGTTGGCGCGTCCTGCGGCGGACTCACGCCTGCACCGCCTTCTGTGCCTTCTCTCACCTGGACGCCTGAAACAGAAGCCACCGAACTTCTCGGATCGCCGCCACTGGTTATAGTTCCTTGTGGCAGTGGAACTTTTTCAATGCAGGTGGTGGGACGGCAGGGCGGTGGGGTGTTTCCAGCACTGGAGATCATGCAGGCGGGCCGGACGCTCCTCCAGATGGAGGCCGGAGCCAGGGTTTCCAATGTTCGGCTGACTGTCGGCCCGGAACCACTGACCGTCGTGGTCACGAACCCTTACTTCGAGACCCTGGCTAACCGTGACCTGCATTTGGCCCGGCTAATCTTTATACCCAGCAAATCTCAATTCTAATTCGGCCCAGTACCCGCCACCTGGCAGTGCTTCAGAAATCCCGACAGAAAATGGCCCACCCACCAGGAGGGTGGGGCACACTGGAGGGAACGTATGGGAAAGCAACGGAAAACGTGGGCACCCGAGCTCAAAGAGCAGATCGTGCTGGCCGTCCTGCGCGGTGAGCAGTCGGTGGCGGAACTGGCCCGTCAGCATGGCGCCGCCGAAAGTCTGATCCACAAGTGGCGGACGCAGTTCCCGGAGGCGGGCCGTGCCCGCCTCGTCGGTGACCATGTCGATCACGGCGTCAAAGCCCTCGAGCAGGAAAACGAGCGGCTGAAAAGTCTGCTGGGTGAGAAAGAGTTGTCCCTCTATATTGCAAAAAAAGCTTGGGGTCTTTGAGCGTTCCGCAGGCCCCCCTGCTGTATGCCGAGGTGCTCCAAGACCAACCCCATGTCAGCCTGTCCAGCTTTGCCAGGGACATCGACCTGCCGTACTGGAAGCTCCGTGACGCCCGGCGTCACGGAGAGCAAGAAAAAGCGCGTCAAGCGCGACAGACAGCACATCGTGATCAGGTCCGTGACGTCGCGGTGGCAAATCCAACCTACGGATATCGGCGTATTCAGCGTCAACTGGCGGGGCAGTACGGCCAGGCTGCGCCTGGCCGCCATGAGGTCAGACAGTTAC
This sequence comes from Deinococcus aerolatus, assembly GCF_014647055.1. Taxonomy (NCBI): domain Bacteria; kingdom Thermotogati; phylum Deinococcota; class Deinococci; order Deinococcales; family Deinococcaceae; genus Deinococcus; species Deinococcus aerolatus. The sequence goes on from NZ_BMOL01000032.1 coordinate 5,349, forward strand.
TCCGGGAACTGGACTTGATTCCGGCCCAGCCGAGGAAAACACGGCGCCCGTCTGTGCACATCCTGACGCCTCTCCTGTGGCCCGAGGGGCGCCGGGTTCAGATTGACGCCACCCGGTTCAGTCTCGCGGATGGTGTGGCCTGGGTGTATGTCGTGCTGGACGTTCAAAGTCGTGCCGTCCTGCATCTGGAAGTGGTTCGCAATCTCACGGCCTGCAGCGCGGTGACCGCGCTGCAGGCCGGACTTCAGCTGCTCCATCGCCACGGGCATCAGGAAGAGGTGGTGGTGATGTCGGATGCAGGGTCAGATTTCACGTCGCAGGCGTTCCGGCAGGCCTGTGAGGAGGTGGGCTGCTGGATCAGGGCGAAGGTGTCGCAGCGCGCCAGAAAGTGCGCCGGAGGCTCGCCGTGGGTGAGCGTCAGCAGAAACCACAGGTTTCTGCGGCAAATCAGCGCTGGAGTCTGGACTTCGTCGCAGACCAGCTGGCCTCAGGCCAGCGATTTCGGGTGCTGAATGTGGTGGATGATTTCACTCGCGAGTGTCTGGTGATGCATGTCAGGGTCTCCATCACGGGTTACGACGTCGTCCGCGAGATGATAGCGGTAGTCCGGTTTCGAGGTCCGCCACTCGCGATCATCACTGATAATGGGCCGGAATTTGCAGGCAAGGCCTTGAACCTTTGGACGCACGAAACAGGGACCAGTCACCTATTCATCCGTCCGGGAAAACCCGTCGAGAACGCGTATATCGAGAGCTTCAACGGGCGATTGAGGGATGAGTGCTTGAATCTACACTGGTTCCAGAGCCTGGAGCAGGCCCGCGTCATCCTGTCGGCCTGGAGAGTCGATTACAACCAGGTTCGTCCGCACACCTCACTTGGTGGCCAGACACCTGACGAATTTGCCCGCCTGCAACAGGCGGGCTGAAGTAAGCTGAAAGTTGCAAATTGGCTGGCACCGCAATTGGGGCACCCTCAGCTAATACTATTCAAAGCTACCGGGACACGTCGCGGCGCTACATCACGCTGCACCTGGGGCGCGTCAAGCTGGAAAAATTGGGCCCACTGGATGTGGAACAAATGTTGTTCGAGATGCGCAAGCAGGGAAAGAGCGCTTCCATCTCTGCCTACGCCCTGCGCGTACTGAAAATGGCCCTGCAACAGGGGGTCCGCTGGCAGATGCTGCCCCGCAATGTCGCCGACGCAGTGCGCCCCCCGAAGGTAGAACGTAAGGAAATGCAGGTCTGGACGGCGGAGCAAGTGGCGTCATTCCTGGACGAGACCCAGAGCCACCGGCTGCACGCCGCGTTTTACCTGGCACTGATGACGGGCATGCGCCGGGGAGAAGTCATGGGCTTGAAGTGGGTAGACGTGGACTTCGAGCGTTCACGCCTGACCGTCAGGCACAACTTGGTGGAGGTACAGGGCAATGGCATTCCTGGAAAAATCCTTGCAGGAAAGCCGACGATCACTTCCAGCACGGTGGAACTCACCACACCCAAGAGCAAGGCGTCCAGGCGGACTATATATTCTCTCTCCCGGCACGATGTCCAAATTGAGAGAACACCAAGCGCGCCAGAACGCAGAACGACAGGCCTCTGGATCAGCCTGGGTGGATCTGGGAATGGTCTTTGCCACGCCCCTCGGCGACTACGCACGCCCAAGTGTCTTCTCCAACTGGCATGACAAGCTCGTCAAGCAGGCGGGTGTTCCCCGCATCCGTCTCCACGACATGCGGCACACGGCAGCGTCGCTGATGATCCTGCGGGGCATCCCGCCCAAAACTGTCAGCGAGTGCCTGGGCCATGCCGATGTGGCCTTCACGCTGCGGACCTACACCCACCTGTATGACGATCAGCGCGAGGAAGCGGCGTTCGATCTGAGCGATCTTTTTCAGCAGGCAACGGGTCTCCCCAACTGAGGCCACTTTTTCCAGTAGTGACACGATAGTGACGATCTGGCCGTCTTGACAATTTCAGTGAAAATGGGAAAAGTGAAAACCCCGCGCTAGGCGGGGTTTTTTTTGGAGCCAGTGATCCGGGTCGAACGGACGACCTACTGATTACGAATCAGTTGCTCTACCACTGAGCTACACTGGCCGACTTGCTGCCGTCTCCTGACGCAAAGGCTCAGCGAGTATATGGACGCCGCCCCGAGGTGTCAAGGCAAAAGGGCCGCGCCCCGCCGCCATCATCCCGCCTATGCTGTCCGGCATGACCCGTCCGCCAACGCCTCCGTTCCAGACTGTCTACGGGACCCCCCAGCCGCTGGACTGGCTGTGCCTGGCCCCCCATCCGGACGACGCCGAGATCGGTGCGGGCGGCACGCTGATTCAACTGGCGCAGGCCGGGCGCGGCGTGGGCGTGCTGGAGCTCTCGCGGGGCGAGCGCGGCACCCAGGGCACCCCGGACCTGCGTGTCCAGGAATGTGCACGGGCCGCGCACATCATGGGTCTGAGCTGGCGCGGCAACCTGGGCCTGCGAGACGGCGAACTGACCGACACCCCCGAAGCCGCGCACGCCCTGGCTGCCGCCCTGCGCGCCGTGCGTCCACGTGTCCTGGTGGTGCCGCACCACCAGGACCGTCACCCGGACCATTTCGGCACCTACCAGCTGGCGCGGCGGGCCGTGCATCTGGCACAGCTGCGCAAGGCCGATCTGGACGGCGAACCCTGGCGCGTGTCACGCACGCTGCTGTATCAGGGCAATGCCGACATCCAGCCGGACCTGCTGATCGACGTGGGCGAGGTACAGGACCAGTGGGAGGCGGCCATTCGCGCCCACGAGAGCCAGTTCACGGGGCAGGTGGTGTCGGAGACGGTCACACCTGAGATCATCGAACGCCGCCGCGCCCGCCAGAGCTACTGGGGCACCTTGGCGCGCGTGCGCTACGCCGAGGCCTTCGAGGCCGAGGGTGCGCTGCTGGTGGACCCGCTGGCCCTGTAGCACCCCTGAGCGTGGGCCTGGGCCTACAGCTCCCGCAGTTTTGCCAGCACCGCTTCGGGGCGCACGGTGTATTCGCCGGTCTGGGCTTCGGTGTGCTGGAAGCGCACCACGCCGCTCCTGTCGATCAGGAAGACGGCGCGTCCGCTGACGCCACGCTCGTCGATGGCGACGCCGTACTGCCGCGCCACGTTCAGGTTCATATCCGAGAGCAACGGCACCTCGATGCCGTACTCGGCGGCCCAGGCGCGGTGGGCGTGAAGGCTGTCGCGGTTGACGCCCAGCACCGCCGCCCCGGCCTCGGCGAAGTCGTCCTGCCGTCCCGAGTACTCCGGGAGTTGCATGCTGCACACCGGACTGAAATCCAGCGGGTAAAAGACCAGCACGACGTTCTGATGCCCCCGGTAACTGCTCAGGGTCACGGTCTCCCCGGTGTTGGCAGGCAGGGTGAAGTCCGGGGCGGGCTGTCCAACGAGGCTCATGGGGGGCAGTTTAGCGGGTGTGTCGGCGGCTGGGCGTCTAGGTTCTCCTTTTGGAGACCCGTCACGATCGCCGTCCCGCGCACGCACCTGCTGGGCAGCGGCGCGCCAAGGAACACGCACCGTATACCAATTGCTTACCCGACGCTCACCTGTTCTCCGCCCACTCTGCTGTTTTATGTTGGCTGGGACGCCGTCCCGCCTGTCAGACAGCTGGGGCTCAGGCTTCTTGCACCGTGTCCCAGACCAGGGGTATGTCAGGACGCAGGGTCTAGGCTGCGTGCATACCGTCCCCAGCCCTGCCTTCAGTGCAAGGCTCCGCCGCACAGACTGGCAGGGCCACTGGGATACACCCGGATTTGCCCCACCCTCTCCCGACGTGACGCGGGAGACCTCAGGAGGACCCCCCTATGGCCGAGATTCTGCCCCCCAACATGCTTAACGAGCGGCCCCAGACCCCGGCAGGGCTGCTCAGCAACCGCGAGAAGGACCGCCTGATCGAGCGCGGTTTTCTGGGCCTGTACCGCTGGTACACCGCCCGCAGCCAGGAGACGCGCAACTGGAACCCGGACCGCAGCTTCGACTGGAAGGCGCTGAGCAAGGATCTGCCGCCGGAGATTGTGACCGTGACCCAGGGCTTTTTTGCCGTCGAGCAGTACGCGCCGGACTTCACCAGCAGCCTGCTGAATCTGGTGCGCCGCAGCCACGGACGCAGCCACTTTCAGCTCAGGTGGGGCAGCGAGGAAGAAAAGCATGCCGACGCCTGGGAAAACGCCGTGCTGTTCAGCGGCAAGCGCACGCCACAGTGGATTGCCGAGTACAAGGAGCGTCTCAAGTCCCAGACCTGGGAGTTGCCCTTCCCCGACGCCATTCACAACCTGGTGTACACCGTGTTTCAGGAACGTGCCACCCAGCTCAACTACCTGAACATGATGAAGATCGCGCAGGGCAAGAGCGACAAGCCGCATCTGGCGGGCTTCTCGGATCCGGTGCTGGCCAAGGTGGCGCAGACCATTGCCGTGGACGAGGCGGCGCACTACAACTTCTTCCTGGAAGGCGTGCGGATGTACCTGTACTACTATCCGCAGCGCACGCTGGAGGCCATCAAGAATGTGATCGGCCAGTTTTCCATGCCCGCGTCCATGCTGGTCCCCGACTGGAAGGAGTTCTCGGAAACGGTGTACCGCGCCGGCATCTATGGTCCGCGCGACTTCAACCGCGACGTGATGCAGGTGGCCTTCCGCAACCTGGGCATCGAGAGCCGCAAGGCGCTGGAAGACGGCATTAAAAAGACCCGCGAGGTGCCGGACTTCGACGGCCACAACCACCAGACCACGGCCATCTTCGACACCTTCGACTACGGCATGGTGGAGGGCGACGTCAAGCGCCTGCACCTCAAGATTCAGGACTACGAGAAGGAAATCGGCTTCGACACAGTGGACCCCACCGAGTTCATGGAGAACCCGGCGGTGCCGAAGAAGAGCGGGCAGGCGGCGGACGACTAAGCCGGCCAATGCACCGAAAAGCCCCAGCCACAGCTGGGGCTTTTCGCTATCTGTGACGCGGGGCAAGCCAGCTTGATTTACCCTGTCCCCCATGCCCGCCCTCGAAGTGTTCTGGGTCTTTTTGCGCCTGGGCCTGACCAGTTTTGGCGGCCCGGTGGCGCACCTGGGCTATTACCGCGCCGAACTGGTGGTGCGCCGCCGGTGGTTCACCGAGGCCGGATACGCCGATCTGGTGGCGTTGGCGCAGTTCTTGCCCGGCCCGGCCAGTTCCCAGGTGGGCATGGCGTCCGGGCTGCTGCGGGCAGGCTGGCCTGGGCTGCTGGCGGCGTGGGTGGGGTTTACCCTGCCCAGCGCGGCGCTGATGTTCCTGGCCGCGCTGGGCCTGTCCCGCTGGGGCGGCGCGGAAACGGCGGGCGCACTGGCGGGCCTGAAGGTGGCAGCAGTGGCCGTGGTGGCGCAGGCAGTGGCCGGGCTATGGGGCAGTCTGGTCACAGATCGCCTGCGGGCAGCGCTGGCGCTGGGTGTGGCGGCGGCGCTGCTGCTGCTGCCCGGGGCCGGGGCGCAGGTGGCCGCGCTGCTGGCCTGCGCCCTGATCGGCTGGCGTTTTTTACGGGTCAATGCCATGCCGGAGCGTGGCCTGCCCGCCGTTCCCGTGTCCCGCCGTGTAGGCGCGGCGCTGCTGCTGAGCTGCGGGGCTGGGTTGCTGCTGCTGCCGCTGCTCGCGCCGCTGGGCGCGGGCTGGACGCTGCTTGACGCCACCTTCCGCGCCGGGGCGCTGGTCTTCGGGGGCGGGCATGTGGTGCTGCCGCTGCTAGAAACGGGCTTCGTTCCGGACTTCGTCAGCCATGAAACCTTCGTGGCCGGCTACGGGGCGGCCAACGCGGTGCCGGGGCCGCTGTTCACCTTTGCCACCTTTCTGGGAGCGGCGCAGACCGTGGCCTCTCCGCTGCTGGGCGCACTGATTTCCACGCTGGGCATCTTTTTGCCGGGCGCATTGCTGATGGCCGGGGCGCTGCCGTTCTGGTCCGCGCTGTCGGCCCGGCCTGCGGCCCGCAGTGCATTGGCCGGACTGAATGCCGGGGTGGTGGGGTTGCTGCTGGCCGCGCTGTACAACCCGGTCTTCACCAGCGGCGTCCGGGGGCCGGGTGATCTGGCACTGGCGCTGCTGGCCTACGCCGCCCTGAGTGCCGGACGCCTGCCGGCGTGGGCGGTGGTGCTGGGCTGCGCGGCGGTGGGCTGGTTGGCACTGTAGGGGCCAGCGCGGGCCGGGGTGGCGACGGTCTCCCCCCAGAACGACGGTTACCGGCTGACGACACCCGGAGCGGCTTCCAGTCCATAGATCTCCAGAAACCGCGTCACCCGTGCCTCCAGCGTGGGCAGCACCGCCACCTCGCCGCACACCCAGTCCGCCTGATAATTGCGGCAGACGGGGGGACGGGCGGCGTAGATCTGGCAGCGGCAGTCGGCGTCCAGGTGCACGCAGGCCACGCCCAGCGGCTTGTTCAGGGCGTGGATGTCGGGGGCCGCGCAGCACGCGCCGCAGCCGGTGCAGTCCCGGATCAGGACCGAACGCGGCGGGTATTCGGGCGGCGCCGCAAAGCGGTCCATCCTACTTCAGCGCCCGCACAGCCTCGATCAGGGTGTCGTTCTCGGCGGGCGCACCGATGCCGACGCGCAGGCAGCCCTCCAGCCCGGTCAGGCGGTCCTGGCGACGGGTCACGATGCCGTGGTCAATCAGATGACGGTAGGCCACCTCGGCGTCCGGGGTCCGCAGCAGGAAAAAATTGGCGCGGCTGGGCAGGGCCTGACAGGTGGGGTGATCGGCCAGCGCCGCCAGCACCCGCTCCCGCTCGGCCACCCCCTCCGCGACGCGCTGCTGCACGTAGCCGGGATTCTCCAGGGCCACTTCCAGGGCGGCCTGGGTCAGCACATTGATGTTGAAGGCCGGAACCAGCTTCTGAAGCTGCGTCGCCAGCTCAGCTCCCGCCAGGGCGTACCCGGCCCGCAGCCCGGCCAGCCCCCAGGCCTTGGAAAAGGTCCGCAGGCTCAGGGCGTTGGGATACCCGCGTATCAGGTCGCGGCCATCGGTGTCGCTGTACTGGTAGTAGGCCTCGTCCAGCACCACGACCCAGTCCCCGGCGGCGTCCAGCAGTTCGCGCACGGCGGCCAGATCGTCCACATGCCCGGTCGGCGCGTGCGGCCGGGTGATGTACAGCACGCCGGGGCGCTGGCGCTGCAGCTCAATTTTCAGGCGGTCCACCGGCATGGAGAAGTCCCCGTTCAGCGGCACCTGCACCAGCCGCGCGCCCAGCATCCGGGCTTCCAGGGTGTAGACGCTGAAGGTGGGATCGACGGTCAGCACCGTCTGGTCGATACCCGCCAGCTCGGTCAGCAGCTTGATCAGCACGTTGCTGCCGGGGGTCACCACCACGCCGTCCGCGTCCCAGGCCTCGTAATCGGCAATCCGGGCGGCCAGGGTGTCGGCGTGCAGGTCCGGATAGCGGTTCCACGGCTGCGCCAGCATGCGCTCGGCGGCCCTGGCCTTCAACTCTGCCGGAAAGTCGTACGGGTTCTCGTTCTGATCGAGCTTGATCGGCACCTGAATGGGACTGAAGGGATACGCCGGCACGGCCCGGACAGCAGGCCGCACACCCACAGGCGCACCTGCGACAGAAGCATTGGAAGTCATGTCCCGTGTTCTACCATCCGCTTCCCCAGCTTGCAGTGGCACCGTCCACAAGAACCAAACGCCCGTTAGGGACCGTGCTAGGCTTCACAACAATAGGCGTGACTCTGCGCCTCCCTCCTGCCGACCATGACTGATCCTGCCAAACCCCGCCGCGCACAGATTCTCGACTCGGCCAGCCGCCTGTTCTCCGAGCGCGGCTACCACGCCACGAGCATGCGTGACCTGGCGGGCGATCTGGGCATGCAGGGCGGCAGCCTGTACGCCCACATCAGCGGCAAGGAGGAGCTGCTGATCGAGATCGTGAACGTGGCCTCGCGGCAGTTCGACGAGGCGCTGTTCACCCTGCGGAGTGTCGAAATGCCCGCCGACGAGAAGCTGCGCGAGGCCATGCACCGCCACATCCGGGTGGTGGCCGACAACATGGACAGCGCCACCGTGTTCTTTCACGAGTGGAAGCACCTGTCGCCCGAGGCCTACGCCCGCGTGACCGGCTGGCGCGACAGCATCGACGAATTTTACCGCGAGCTGATCACACGCGGCATTCAGGAGGGGGCCTTCCGCCGCGATCTGGACCCGCGCATGACCGCGTATCTGGTGCTGTCCGCCGTGAACTGGGCCTACACCTGGTACCGCCCCGGCGGCCCGCTCACCCCGCGTGACGTGGCCGACAGCTTCGCCGACATGCTGCTGGTCGGGCTAAGGTCGGGGGCATGAGCCACCCCACCGTCACTGTCCCGATCCGTCAGGCCCTGAAGTACGCGCAGGGCCGCGCCGAGAAATTCGGGCGCACCCAGCAGCTGGAAATCGGCGCGGACCTGTTTATCCGCATCGCCCCCGGCGGGCGCAAGTTCCTGCTGTTCTGCCTGGACGACGAGCCGGAGCGCGGCGTGGCCGAGGCCATTGCCTCTACCCTGGCCCTGAACAATCCCCAGTACGGCTGGCACCAGGGCCAGACCCTGCGCTCCCTGACCGTGATCGAGGAGGGCGCGGCGGACGTGGCCGAGAGCGGGCCGGGCGAGGCGGAGGACGGCGTCTAGCGCCGCAATCCCCAGCACAGCCAAGGCCAGCCGCAAAGAGTCAAACATCTTTGCGGCTGGCCATTTCAGCTTTCAGTCGGTGCGTCCTCTACGCCAGACTGCCGTTACTCATCACGCCCGTGGCGATCAGGACCAGGATCACAACGCCCACCACCACGCGGTACACGGCGAAGCCCTTGAAGTTGTTGGTGGAGATAAAGCGCAGCAGCCAGCCGATCGCCAGATACGCCACCACGAAGCTGACCACCGCGCCCAGAAAGACGTTGACCACGCCGATCTGCGCCAGGATCTCGCGGCTCTTGAGAAAATCCAGCAGCGCCGCGCCGCCCAGGGTGGGCACGCCCAGGTAGAAGCTGAATTTGGTGGCGGTGGGCCGGTCCAGTCCCAGGACCATGCCGCCCAGAATGCTGCTGGCGCTGCGCGAGAAGCCGGGCCACAGCAGTGCCAGACACTGGATGGTGCCGATAAACAGCGACTTGCGCACGCCGATGGATTCGATGTCGTGGACGACCGGCGCCACCCTGCGGCTTTCCACCAGCCACATGATCACGCCGCCCACGATCAGCGCCCAGGCCACCACGCTGGGGCGGAACAGGTTGGCCTTGATGGCGTCGCCGAACAGCAGGCCCAGAATCACGGCAGGAATGCATGCCACCACCACGCCCAGCCACAGCGTCTGCTGGGACCTGTCGGAGCCGATGTGCCGGATCTTCAGAAAATCGCGCCAGTAGTACGCCAGCACCGCCAGAATCGCACCGCCCTGAATCACCACCTCGAAGGTGTTTTTCACGTCCTTGGGCCACGGCACGCCCAGCAGGTTGCCCGTCAGGATCAGGTGACCTGTCGAGCTGATCGGAAGAAATTCGGTAATGCCCTCGACAATGCCGTATACAATCGCGTAAAACCAATCCATAGCTGACAGAGTGTAAGCCCTGTCCCCGGTGACAGGGCGTCGCCCGAAAGGTGCAGACTGGGCCTGTGCCCTTCGCAACCCATCTGAGACGCTGGAGCCTGCAGCCGGACGGCAAGGCCCTCCACACCCCCAGCAGCGACCTGTTGCCGGTGAGGGACAGGGGACGGACGGCCATACTCAAAATTGCCCACGTCGAGGAAGAGCGCCGGGGCAACGGGGTGATGGTGTGGTGGGCCGGACGCGGCGCGGCCCAGGTGTACGCGCACGACGGCGCCGCCCTGCTGATGGAGCGGCTGGACGTTCGCCCGTCGCTGCTGGACATGGCCGCCGCCGGGCAGGACGATGAGGCGACGCGAATTCTGTGTCAGGCGGCGGCCCGGTTGCCCCGCGCCCGGCCCTGGCCCGCACTGCCCACGTTGCGGCGCTGGTTCGGGTCACTGGAGGCGGTGGCCCCGGCGGCGGGCGGCGTCTTCGCCACAGCCCTGTGCACGGCACGCGCCCTGCTGGACGCGCCGCAGGAGGTGGGGGTGCTGCACGGCGACATCCACCACGCCAATCTGCTGCACAGCCCGTCGCGCGGCTGGCTGTTGATCGACCCCAAGGGCCTGATCGGCGAGCGCGGCTTCGACTACGCCAACATGCTGTGCAATCCCGATCTGGAAACGGCAGCCGCGCCGGGCCGACTGGTCAGGCAGGCCCGGATCATCTCCGAGACGGCGACGCTGGACCCGGAGCGCGTGCTGCGCTGGGCACTGGCCTACGCGGGCCTGTCCGCCGCATGGCATCTGGAGGACGGCGAGGACCAATTGGCCCGGACCACGCTGGAGGTGGCGCGAATCGCGGCGGCAGAACTGGGCCTGCCCGGCTGAGCTACCCGGAATGTGAAAGGGCAAAAACGGCCCACGCTTCTGCGCAGGCCGTTGTGTGTCTCAGGTGATTGTCTCGGGTGATGTTCAGGCGGGTACGCGGCCCACCCCTGCTGTCCTTACTTGATGCTGCCGTTCAGGCCGTTGGGGTAGAAGCCGCCCTTGGTGGCACCAGGGGCCAGGTACACGATGTTCAGGACCTCGCGGGTGCTGCGGCCATACGCCACGCCGTTCTTGTCGGCGGGAGCGATCACCGCATTCCCGGCGTTGTCGGTCAGGCCCATGTCCTTGCCGCCGCCCACCTTGCCACGCAGGTTGCTGATGGCCTGCACGACCTGACCGACGTAGAGCCCCGCCGCCGCCGTGATCTGGCGCTGCTGGTACAGCGTGGTGCGGATCGCGCCGGCATGGTAGGCCTCGACGGCCAGGATGCCGGCGGCGGCCTGCAGGTACGCCGGGTTGGTGATCAGCGTGGCCGCGCCGTTGTAGGCAGTGACACCCACGTCCTCGAAGATGAACGCACCGTGCAGGAAGAACAGGTCGTTGGCGTAGGGGTTAAAGCCCGTGATGGCCCCGCCGCTGGCCGCGCTGCCCGCCGCCTTGAACGCCGCGTTCAGGTCAATCACGGGGCGCATGACCGCGCCCTTGCCCAGCGCGCCGTGCAGGAACTTGACGTGCGCCAGTTCGTCCTCGGCGATGTCGTTGGCCAGCGCCTGCACGTTGCTGTCCTTGAACTGCATGCCGCGCGCCATGTCCAGCCCGGCAGGCAGACGGATGGCCGCGTCGCCGCCGATCTTCTTCAGCTCGTCCAGACGGCCCACTGCCGCCAGATAGAAGGCGGCTTCCAGGTACTCCAGGTTCAGGGCGAAGTTCAGCACGTCGCCGTCGATGTCCTTGGCGGGGGCGGCCAGCGCGGGGGCAGCCAGGCCCATGGCGGCCATGCCCAGGCCCGCCTTGCCCAGGAAGCCCAGGGCGGCGCGGCGGTTGAGGGTGGCTTCGGTGGTCTGGGCAACGGTGGTCTGGCTGGGGGTGGTGTCGGTCATGGGGTACTCCTTGGGGGCAAGAGGGCGGGGCGGGACAGCGCGCCAGGGCGTGTCCTGAACAGATGGAGCGTGGGAAGAAGGGCGGCTTGCGTCGGGTCTCTCCTGACTCAGACGGGTATATGCGGCGGCTTCCCAAGTGGATCAGCCAGGGTCCGAACATGAACCCCGCATAAAGACCTGTCGCCTCGTTAGAGTGGATGCATGACCCCCTCCCCCACCCTGTTCGAGCGCATCATCGCCCGCGAGATTCCCAGCGACATCGTGTATGAGGACGACCGCTACGTCGCCATCCGCGACATCGCGCCCAAGGCACCGATTCACCTGCTGGTGATTCCCAAGCAGGTCAGCGCACGTCTGGACGAGATCACCGACGCCGAAGAGATGGGCCGATTGTGGCTGACCGCCGTGAAGGTGGCCCGGCAACACGCCGAGGATTACCGCCTGCTGGTCAACTCCGGCGAGAAGGGCGGGCAGGTGGTGTTCCACACCCACATCCATATCCTGGCCGGATGGGAACACGGCCCGGAGAGCTACACCTGATGCCCCGGTTTGAAGCGGTCCTTTTTGACTTAGATGGCGTGCTGGTGGACAGCGAGCTGCAGGCCAGCACCGTCTGGGTGGAGCTGCTGGCCGAGCATGGCCTGGAGATCGACCTGCCCACCTTCATGGCGCAGGCGGTGGGCGGCACGCACGTGGTGCTGTTCGAGTGGCTGCGGCAGACCTACGGCTGGACGCGCCCCGAATCGTTCATCCCCGAGATGGACGCCCGGTTGCATGAGGCCTTCGGCAGCACGCAGACCATCGAGGGTGCGGCCCAGACGCTGGAACTGTTGCGGGGGGCGGGCCTCCCGTTCGCCGTCGCCAGCAACAGCCTGCGCAGCCGCCTGACGCGCAAGCTGGAGGCGTCGGGCCTGGCCCCGATGGTGGGGGCACACGCCTACGACCCGGCGCATGTGGGCGGGCGCGGCAAACCGGCGCCGGACCTGTACGCCTTCGCCGCCGCGCAGCTGGGCGCGGACATCTCCCGCTGCGTGGTGGTCGAGGACAGCGTGACCGGCCTGAGCGCGGGCGTCGCTGCCGGGGCGACGGCCTGGGGCCTGCTGGCCGGGGGCCACGTCCATCCTGACAATGCCGTGCATCTGCTTGGGGCGGGCGCGGCCCGCATTCTGCGGACGCATGGGGAGCTGCAGGCGGCGCTGGGGCTGGCAGAACATCCCCTCGCGCAGCTGGGCTGAGCTTCCCGCCCACAGAATCGGCACGGCGCAGGGCGGCAGCCTGGTTAAGCGGCCGCACCGGCGCTCCGGGCCTGAAGTGATACGAATCCCGGTTAATTTGTTACACGAGGCCACCAATGGAAGAGGGTCAGGGAGCGCACCCGT
>NZ_BMOL01000033.1 GCF_014647055.1 Deinococcus aerolatus
GTCCACGGAGCTGTACAGGGCAACATCCCACACGAATTAAGCAGTGAGCGTCGCTCAATCTGATACGGATTCCGCCTGGAATGAACCCCAGAGACAGGACCAAAAGCTAAATCACTTCGCCCCGGTCAGCGGCTACGCTGACCCATTCACTGGCCCTGGCCTGATCCACCGTTGGCGTAAAGAGTGCGAGGCACGTGGCGAGGCTGCGTTCATCGTCAACGGGCAGGAGACAGTCTTCAAAAAGCTGAGCCTTCATGGCCTGAGCTCCCGTGAAGCAGTTCCACTCAGAGCAGTACACTGGAAATGCTCAATTTTGGCGGCCTACAGCATATGAATTCAAAGCCATTCACGATCCTGCCCCTGAAAACCAGTCTTCTGGCCAACCTCGCCACACTGGGCTACCACCAGATGACAACCATCCAGGAGAAGAGCCTGCCGCACGTCCTGAAGGGGCGTGACCTGATCGCGCAGGCCAAGACTGGCAGTGGTAAAACGGCCGCCTTTGGCCTCGGCATCCTGAGCAAGCTCGATCCGGCGTCGTTCGCCATCCAGGGGCTGGTGCTGTGCCCCACGCGCGAACTGGCCGACCAGGTGGCCGGCGAGCTCCGTCGTCTGGCACGCGCAGAAGGGAACATCAAAGTGCTCGCCCTGACCGGCGGCACGCCACTGCGCCCTCAGGTGGCCTCGCTTGAGCACGGCGCCCATATCGTGGTCGGCACGCCTGGCCGCCTCCGCGATCATCTTGGCCGCGGCACCATCGACCTCGCCCACGTTCACACGCTGGTGCTCGACGAAGCGGACCGCATGACAGACATGGGCTTCTACGACGAGATCGCAGGCATTGTCCGTGCCTGTCCCAGGCAGCGCCAGACCCTGCTGTTCTCTGCCACCTACCCAGATGACATCCGCCAAGCCACCAGAAGCTTCCTGAACAATCCAGCCGAAGTGATTGTGGAAGCGCAGCATGCGGGCGACCAAATCGAGCAGCGCTTCTACGCAGTGGAATTCGACGAGCGGGACGCTGCTGTCGGACGCCTGCTCAGGTATTTCAGGCCCGCCTCGGCGCTGGTCTTTTGTAACACCAGGGCCCATTGCCGGGAGCTGGCCGAGGAACTGCATGCCCAGGGCTTTTCGGCCCTGGCTCTGCATGGTGATCTGGAACAGCGCGAACGCGACGAGATTCTGGTGTTGTTCGCCAACCGCAGCTGCTCGGTGCTGGTTGCCACTGATGTGGCCGCGCGCGGCCTGGACATCGCCGATCTTGACGCCGTGATCATTGCGGACGTGTCCAGGGATACGGAAGTCCACATCCACCGTGTGGGCCGCACTGGCCGTGCGGGCGCGACTGGCTTGGCCCTGACCCTGTGCGCACCCAACGAGAAAAAGTGGGTCGGACTGATAGAGGAGTATCAGAACGCGCCAATCCACTGGCACGCGCTTGACGACCTTGCCCCCGACAGCGCCGGGGCGGCGACTGCGCCTATGGTGACGCTGTGCATTATGGGCGGAAAGAAGGACAAGCTCCGTCCCGGCGACGTGCTGGGCGCCCTCACAGGTGATCTGGGCCTGAGCAAGGAACAGGTCGGGAAGATCAACGTGACTGAATCCACGACCTATGTCGCGGTCGACCGGCACGCGGTGGACCAGGCGTTCAGGCGCCTGAACGACAGGAACATGCCGGGGCGCGACGTTGGTACCATCAAGGGCCGCCGCTTCCGGATGCGTCTCATCAAGGTCTGAACCGTCAATACCCAGGGTGTTCCAGTCTGTGTCGACGGACAGGGAATCAGCGGAAGTCAGGCCGGACAAAAGCACACCTTCAGCGTTTCTCCCGGAGTGTTGGCCTGATTGGAACCCATCATGCGGCACGTGGCGCAGTCCAGAGGGACACGACTCTTTATCGCCCAGGTGGGTGGCGAAGACGCTGCAAATCGCGTGAAAGTCTTCCAGGTCCAGTTGCCCATTCACTTGAGCCTGTGCATCGCGCTGCGCCACTTGTCATGTTGCGTGGTCATCGCGGCGTTGCACAGTGCGTGGTGTTCTTTGGAGGTACGCGCCTTCCTGATGAATTCGTCGGCGATGCAGCCGCCCGAACAGTGCGAGAAGTCCGTGTCGACCTTGTTGACTTCCAGGTCCGCCTCGTAGAGGTGCTTCACGGTCGGCTCGTCCCTGACGTGCAGGCGGGCTTGCCAAAGCGCCTGGCGGCGTACCTCGATGATCGGGGACGCCGCGGGTCTAAGGCGAAGTTGCGCGTCGACTTCCTTGCTGCGCTTGCGAATGGTCTCCCAGCGGGCGCTCAGGTCGTTATGTAACTTCTGGTGCTTGTCGAGCAGCACGACTGCATCCTTGAGTGTCTGGGGCAACTTGAGGTTCGGGAGTGTGAAGTCCTGCCCGCGCGAAAGATCGAAGGTCAACGAGAGGGACAACTGGGCCGAAGCGTTCTGATAGTCGAAGTCCTGCATCCACGCAAAAGATCCAAGCGTGGAAAGTCCCAGCACTCTCTCCGTAAGGCACGAACAAGGCACGCCAGCCTCCTTGCATCAGGCATATAAAGAAAAAACCCCCTCTAGGGGGGAGTTTCTGTGGTGTGCCCGAAGGGATTCGAACCCCTGGCCTTCTGATCCGTAGGTGGAAGCTCGGTGATGTCCCTGGTGTCCGTTGATGCTCCCAGAAGCCTAGAATTCCGTGTTTAAGCCACTTTCCAATCCTACTTCCTATCCCTTAACCGCCTTCTGACGCCTCTGGCGCCTGCCCATATAAGGCACGCGCAAGGCACGGTGTGGAGTTGCACCTGCGCCCAGATCCGCGTCGAAAAGAGCGAGGCGAACTTGTTCAAGATCCAAGTGAACCACTTCGGAAGGGGTGCCATGCTCAAGTCTGATAGGGGAGTAGCCTGCTACTCCCCTGTGGATGGCCAAAGTCCAGCTCAGGGGGTGAGTCCAAAGGTGGCGAGCCAGGCCAGGTCGTCCGGGCGATCCACCCGGTACACGCCACTCGTTCCGGCGCAGGTGGGATTGATTGCGAAGGAAGTAACCCCACCCACCACGTTACTGTCGCCGATGAAATTCGGACCGCCCGAGTCGCCGAAGCACGTGCCGCCGGTGTTCGAATTGTTCGAGAGGGTCATGTACACGGGGTTAAGGCGGATCAGTTTGGGTTGGGCGACCATGCGCTGCCGGATGGCGACGTCCTTCCACGCGGCCGGGTCCGGGTAGGCTTCCTGCAGGCCGTACCCAACGGTGGTGAAGGTCACACGGTTTTTGCCCAAGTTGGTGGCAAGGGTGTCCAAAATATTCAGTTGAGGCAGTTTGCCGTACTGGTTCCCAGGGGTCGCATACGCCGAATCCAACACCACCATGCCCAGGTCGTTCAGGTAAAAGGGGCCACTGTAGAAGTCGGGATGCGTGTAGGCCTTGCCGCTGGCCTGACCCACGCAGGGGTAACCGCTGTCAGCCAGCGCGTCGGTGCGAACGATGTTGCAGGCTTCGGCCGGTGTCTTGCCAGCCAGAATGGCCGCCCTGTAGCCCGCATCCACCGGGATGGGGCCAGCATCGAACCAGATTTCCACATGCTCGGCACCATCGGTGCAGTGGCCGGCGGTCAGGTAGTGGGTGGAGTCGATCAGAGTGCCGCTGCACCTGAATAACGGTGCACCGTTCTTGTCCTGAGCGATCATCAGACCCACGTAGGGATGGCCTTGGCCGTCGAGGTCTCCGCCCTTGGTGATCTGCGGATCAAGGAGGACGTCTCTGGTTACTGGAGGTGAACTGCTACAGGCAGACAGAGCAAGCAGGCCAACCAGCACTGTAAACACTTGCCATCTCCTCATAATCTCTCCCTGGCCGACGTGTTAAGAACGGGATGAATCCGAACAAGCCCGGTCGTGTCGCTACTGTCGTACCGGTGCGGTGATGTGAAATTTTCGGCCTTGTCCCCATCTTGAACCGTCGGCCGGAATTTTCGTGAGAATCCCATGTTCTTTTTTTGGATTCTGCTTTATGAATAGAGCCCCACGCCAGTTGGGAAGTCTGGTGGTGTCTTGCCTAACCTACCCTAACCCGGACAGGCTACCGGGATCGGCTCAGGCGAGCCTCAGGCTTTACTTCATACCGCCCAGTTCTTGGGGAGAACACTACCTTTTCGTTATAATTCTGATCGGACCCTATAGGACTGGAACACACCTGTTTTGTGAGCTTGAAGGAACTACGATGCGTTCTCTGCTATGATTACGTCGCCACTGTACGTGACATGGAAAGTCACCTGCTCGCTGATTTTCGCAACCTCTGTAAGCCACGCCATGCCTTTTGTAGCCCATTCCTCAGCATGTTCACGTGATTGCCAAGTACCGACAACCATTCTGGAGTCATGCCCTGTTTGTACAATAGCAAACTCAATCAGGCCGGCCTGCTGACGGACCAATGCCATCAAGCTTGCGTCAGTCTCTTTCGATACTGTCTCCAGCGTTCCAGGTGCGTACTCAACATACGAGACACGGACATGTTGGTCGATTGCCTTCATATGAACCTCTCCTTGACCCCGAGAATGACTGGCCTTGATTAACCTCGAGCTTCAGAACTTCGTGCCTGCACAGGCGCCTTGTGCGCCCGTCGCCGCGAAGAAGCCCTCCTCCACCAAAAACCCGCAGCAGATCTACGCCTCTGTGTCGATATACAGTCAACCGCTATCACTGCCCCGCCCTCCAAGGACCCTCGGCACCACACACCCAGAGTCGTCCGGCCGGACCAGCCACCGCACATCGGTCACCCATCTCCCAGCCTCCGCGGTATCCCACGGACCCACATGGAACACTTCCTGCTGTAGAAACTCCCCTGCCCCCCGCTGCACCCGTACCCCCGACCGCTGAAGGTGCTCGAACAGCATCGTCATCACATGCCAGATGTGCTCATACGGCCCCGTATGCTTCACCCCGTACCAGAAACCTGAAGGCGTCGTGCCCACCAGAACTTCTCCCTCAGCCGGGACAGGGTCAGTCAGCTCGAAACCCGCGTACACTTCTACACCTTTATGCACGCCCCGCATGTCCTGGATCGGTAGGCTGAACACCATAGGTGAGCCGGCCGGTGTCACACCACGCCGCGTCAGGAAAGCGCGTACCGTCCTGAAGGCCTGTTCCCGATCCTTCTCGAACCCCTTCATCTGGGTCACGTAGTGCACGCACGCCCAAGACCGCGACGACCGCTCCTCGGCAATCACTTCGTATTGCTGTCCGGACCACGGGTAGGCCCTCACGCGCTTCAGTGACTCCAGACCTTGCTGCCGGTCTCTGATCTCCTGCTCAAGTTGCGCGATCTTCCAGTCGATCAACGCCCCCTGATGCTCCAGCGTAGGATCTCGCATAAAGTCCCGGAGCATTTCTACCGTGAGGTCAAGCACGTGCAATTGAGCCAGAAAATGCATCTGCTTACGCTGAGCTTCGGTGTACGACCGATATCCCGTGTCCGAATCTACAAACGCCGGCTTGAGCACCCCCACCTCGTCGTAATACCGCAGTGTTTTGACCGGGAATCCTGTAAATTTCGCGAACTGCCCAATGGTGTAGAGCGCCCGTTCACGTGGATCGCTGACCATGGAAGCCTCCCGAAGGCTGTGACGTGCCTACACCGGCTGAGGTGCGGAGACATCTATGCGGGACGCCAGGGAATGTAGCCATAGTGCTGCCTTGTGTCGCAGGGAAGCCTGTCGTGTCGGGACAGGCCGTGCGCGCGTGGGTGTGTATTGACACTCCGCCGCCACCCGGGCACTCACGCGCTGAACTTCGAACAGGAAGCGGGCCTGGTTGGGATCCATAAGGGTTCCTCCTGCCTTCCACGGTAGACCCTACACCTACTGGAGAGTCAAGCAGGCGCACGCGCACCGCGCGTGACGCTGTGTCAACCAATGAGCCCCTTGCCAGAGGCTGGGGGAGACGCCGCTCCAAACCGGTCTGTCCGGCTGTTGGATAAGGTGGAGGGCTTCTCGCTTAAATTCGTTACCAGAAGATTCTGCGGGGAGTCAAGGTTGTGCCTCCCATGATCGACGCTTAACTCCACCTGTACAAAATTGACTGAACCCCAACATCGGTCTTACCCAGTTTCCAGTTCGTGCGGTCAGGGGTGAAGTCCTGCCGTTTCCCATCGGGGAGCAGCGCCAGAACCAGACGGGCAACTTCCAGAGGACACAGCGGATGCTGGTGAAAGAATCGCTCAATCTGGCGAATGACGGAAGCCGTCTGAGCGTTGCCCGGGCAACGCTCGGCCAGTGATGCGTGGCGAACGTCTTTGGCCCCGATCAACGCCAGGACGAGCAGAGCGAGCAGTTCCACCTGATTTTTGCGGTAGGCCGGGAAGTGAGAGACGAAACACAGCGTCAACGATTTCAGAGCAGCGGGAGACGCGCTCTGTTCTCGCGTGCTAGACGACAGATTTCAAGCCCCTCGAAAACTGTCGGGTACTGAGCGGATTTCGGTCGCCGGGCGCTTTTGAGGAACAAGCTCCCATCCCAAACTGGCACTCCGCAAAGGTGTTGCGATTTCAGATCGCGCTTGCCTTTTACACTGGAGCATGAGCGACCCAAACCTTGGGAGCCAGGTGCCCAGACCGCCTTTCCCTTCGGACCGTCTGATCGGGCGAGCGGATGACTTAAAGCTTGCGCTCGCTCTGCTCGCCCAGCCGCACGTGCGTCTGCTCACCGTACGGGGACCAGGAGGAATCGGCAAAACTCGATTCGTCTTGGAACTCGCTCACACCCTTACGCCGCAATTCGAGCTTGGGGTTGTATGGATAGACCTTGTGTCACTACGCGACCCCGCGGAAGTGTTGCCAGCGATTGCGCACGCACTCGGTGTACAGGGATCTGAGGGACTGTCCGCACGCATCGGTTTACGTGGTCTGCTGCTTGTTCTCGACAGCTTCGAACACCTCATCGGTGCGGCCACCGACCTGGCTGCCCTCCTCGCGCAGGCCCCCCACCTGCGTGTCATCATTACCAGCCGTGTGGTACTGAAACTGCATGGTGAGCAGGAATTCCCGCTCGGCCCACTTTCGACGAGAAAAACGGAAGCTCGTGCGCTCAGCCCGGCGGCCGAGCTGTTCGTGGAACGCGCTCGGGCGATCGACCCACGCTTCTGCTTAACGCCGCGCATCCAAACGTTGGTGACACGGATATGCGAACAGCTCGACGGCCTGCCGCTGGCATTGGAACTCGCCGCCGCGCGACTGCGCGTCGTGGAGCTTGACGGCCTGATTGAGTGGCTCGACCGGTCCCTTGACACGCTGGCTGACGGGCCTATCGACAGTGCGCCGCATGCGGCATCCATGCGCGCAACGCTCCAATGGAGCGTGGATCTGCTTACGGTGGAAGAACGTACCGTGTTCGGTACCTGCGGCGTGTTCATCGGTGGCTTCACACTCTCCGCCTTGGCCGCCGCCACGCAACGACCGGACGTGTGGGTACTGCTGACCCGGCTGGCCGAGCATAGCCTTGTGCACCCCACCCATCCCATGACAGGACATGAATCGCGCTGGGTGATGCTCGAACCAGTGCGGGCATACGCAGCTGAATACCTAGAAACCAGCGGTGGTGAGGAGGTGCGAGACCGTCACGCTGATTACTTCCTTGCACTGCTGGAGCGTTGCCAAGTGCAGGTCAATGACCTTACGGCCACCTCATTGAGCGTTCTGAGGACTGAGGACGCGAATATGCATGCAGCCTTGCTGCATTTTGTGTGTAGAGGCCGGTGGCAGGAGGCATGGCGCATGCTGGCCGACGTGCTCACCACGTACTGGCATGTGACGGGCTTTCACGCCAGCCCTCGGCGCTTCATCCTCGACATGGTGTACGGCGCCATCAACCTCGCTGCTCCCGAGCAGCGTCGTTTTGCTCAAGCAACGCTCGGCGCACTCGTTGTCCACGATCAGCACGATACGCGGCGGGTTGATCAAGCCATCCGTGGCCTGCAAGACAGCATTGAGGCGTTCCACGAGCAGGGCGACGGGTCATCCGAGGCTTATGCCCTCAGTTGTCTTGTGAAACTGCTTATCGACTGTCATCAGGCTGAGCATAGCCTCCAATACTTTGAGCGCTTGCGAGACCTGCCGTTCACACGTGAGCATACGGCCTTTCGCGCAAATGTGTTGCATAACCTCGGCGTGACCTACAGCATCCTAGAACGGTATGGGGCGGCCCTCCAGCACCTCGAGGCCTCGCGCACGCTCAAGGAGGAACTGCATGACGTGGCCGGACTCGCGTGGACAGCGCAGGCCCATGCCTGGATTGCATACCGCACGAATGCTCCGGAAACGGCATGGACGCAGGCAACGACCGCGTGGCGCTGGCTGCACGACGTTCAGGACGTGAACCTCATGTCCCGACTCCTGCGATTGTTCGCCTTGCTCGGAGGCCCTTCCGAGCAAGGCGAGTGGACGGTTCGCCTGCTGGCCTACGACAGGCACTTGCGGTCCACAACCGGACAGGCGATGGACGCGCGTTATGCGGGCCCCATCGCAGAACTGCGCGATCGCCTCTACGCTCAGCTGGGTTCAGTGGCTTTCGACAACATCTGGCATGCTGCAGGCGAGGACGACGCGCCCAGGGTGCTACAGGCTGTCGACGAGTGGCTCCGCGACAGCCCAAAGTCGCGGGCGGTGTCTGACCCCACGAACAGCCTCACTCCGCGTGAACGAGACGTACTTCGAGCCCTGGCGCAGGGCGCAACCGATAAGAAGATAGCGCAGCAGTTGGGAATCAGTGCCGGCACGGTCAGCAAGCACGTGACGAACATGCTCGGAAAACTGGACCTACGTAACCGCGTGGAACTTGCCCGCTGGGCAGCGCAGCACCACCTCGAGGGTTGACCCCCAAAACTCCCCATCCGGATAGCGGCCCGGATGGGGCATTCTACCGTGGCGCGGGCACGATACTCGGCCCTAAGGTGAGGCATCAGGAATGCGCCGACGCCCAGCAATGCTTTTCGTGCTGGCGCTCATAAGGAAGCCTGCGGAGGTGCGGCTGATGCCCAGGGGTTGGGCTGCTGGCCTGGAGGACAACATGATCCGCCTGCGTTTCCTCATCTATGCTCTGCTGGCCGCGTCTTGGTTCGCCATTTCGGCTCTCACGCCTCTCTTTCCTGGTCGGTTGGCGACGACAACCGCCGAGGTGAGTGCAGCGGGTTCGGCGAACGTGCCGGATGGCTGCGCCTTCACCCTGCCGCAAGTGTGGCTGGACGGCACGCCACTCACGTTTCCACACGGCGCGCGGCACTTGAATATCAGGGATGCCATCAGCGTGGAGATGACCAGCCTCACGGCTTGGCATGCACCTCCACTCGCGGCGCTGCTGAAGGCGGAACGCGAGGTGGCGCGGCGCGATCCTGGCATATCAGTTACAGTCCTACACCGCTCAGCGAGGTCGTTCGTGCTGCGGTTCGAACGTCCCATCATGCGCGAGGTGCGCTACCTGGCAAAAGTACGCAGTGCGGACGGCAGGACACTGTGCCAGCTGGACGTCTATGAGTACGACCATGATCCCGACGTTGTCAGCCTCGCGCAGGCCTTGCTCTCCTCCTTTACTGCCTACGAGCATGCTGAGCTCACGGTGCTGCGCTGATGGTCCAATTCGGTAGAACGCTGAAAATAGGGTTCTGAAAGGCAGTCCTTAAAGCGCTCACGAGCTTGCGCGGTCACCTTCATGGATTGTCGCCATGGACCAACGCCGTTTAGGGCCTGGGGTTGATAGGGCAAACGAGCGTGTTGAGCGCATAAAAGGGAGACGATATGGCTAGATACTCAGTAGCTGACCACTTCGTTTTTGGCCGCCCCAGACGACGGGAAGGTCACCTTCCGGGGCGCCGGCCATCACGTGCTCGTGGTCTAGAACGGCGCCGGTTTCCATGTCCCTGCCACGCAGGGACAGCCCCCAGGGATCCAGACCGTCACCCTGCCACCCTCTGCCCCAGAGTTGCAGCCCGCCGAGCGGCTCTGGGCGCTCACTGACGCCACCGTGGCCAATCGAGCATTCGACACCCTGGACGACTTCTCGGAGGTGCTGGCCGAACGTTGCACCTGGCTGAAACACAGCCGGACCTCCTCACCCAGCACACCCTCTTCCACTGCTGGCCTCTATCAACCAACTAATCGGAGTCCGTATGATATGTGGCGCACCCAGGACGCCGGCACGGTCTTCCCCCTTTTTCTTCGATTCTCTGGCCGACTGAGCAATAACAACAGGACGCAGATCTTAGCTGCGTCCTGTCAGAGATGGACCTGAGATCAGGAATTGAACCTGCGGGGCCAGTGGCGCTCCCAACGAGCCGCCCCGGACAGGGAAGCCGTGAATAGGGCTCGAACCTGTGTCCGGCCGGAGAAGGAGCCGACCGCTCTACCAGTGAGCTATCACGGTTTCCCATCCGAGTATGCCCGTACGGGGGGCTTCAGGCATCCGTCATTCGGCGCAGGGGCCGTCCGCTGAACACGCCCCGTTGACGCAGCCACAAGGCCAGACTTGAGCTGTACACACTCACGCCATGTACCAGTTCCGGCCGCTCGTCTCCGGATCGACGCCCGTCTCCAGACAGACCTGACGCACGATCTCACGTGTGCAGGGCGCTTCCCCGGATAGAGCCATCCATGGCAGGGACAACTGCGCCCAGACACGTGTGTTCGAGTCCAGCTCACCGCCGCTATGCCGGTGCCACCAGGCCACGTCTGCCGCTATCAGGCGCGTGGCCTTGCCGGGGCAGACCGCGTCCAGGACCTCGTCCAAGTCCAGGGCATACAACAGGTTCATCCAGCCGTCGCGCGTACGGTTCCATGCCCCCGCCAACAGGTTCCAGGTGCTGCTTCAGTGTAGATGGCACCAGGGTGGAGGAGCAGTGCCTGATGATGGAGGCCGCGCAAGCCATTTAAGGCAGTCGAGCTGGAGATCCCCAGGGCGCAGTCGCGACCTGGTGTCACTGCGTTCCAGGCCCTTCGTCGACGGTCTACCATCAATGCAGATGATGTCAGAATGCTGTGCTGGACGGGGTTGACTGTGCGAGCGAGGCTGATCCAGTGTGTGCTGCCCCGCCTGCGGTCTGGCGGGGCAGGAGGCTTCATGACGCAGTCCGAAGACCAGTTGAATCTTCACGCCGCCCGTCTCTACCTCACCCGCCTGCTGCCTCACCTGGCCCCGTTTACCCAAAGGGAGTTGCAGGGCCTTACGCTCAAGGCTGGCCTGTGGTCCCTGTACCGCCAGACCCAGCCAGCCGAGCCGAGGCTCACGGATCACCTGCAGGCCCATGCTCGACTCCTGCGGGGCTACGGCAGCGAACTTGACCGCCTGGAAGCTCAGCACCTGCGTCAGGCAGACCGTCGCGCCACACCGCCGCTGCTTCCCAGTGGAGAGGACGTCAGCTCTCTCCCTCCAAACCTCGGCCTGGAGGAGATGCAGCGGCTGGCCCATCGGCTGGATCTGCCGTGGTTCACCCGCCAGCCCATCACCCGGGCCAAAACCCAGGTCAGTTACCGGGTCACTCGTTCTTTTGAGCGTGCCCTGCAGGACGCCTGGAAAGAAGGCGCACCACGTGGAGCCTCTCGCAGCGTCCTCCAGGCCACGCTCGCGCTGGCGTACCTTAGTCTCCCGGAGTTCAGAGCGCGCGTGAGACAGGTCCAGGACATCCGCTACGCGCCCACACCTGTGACCACGGTGTCCGAGGAGGCCAGAAATGTCGCCACGCTCCTGACCCGCTGCCGGCTGCCCGCCCACGGTGCGCCGGCCCTGCGCAACGAGGTGGTGCAGCTCAGCTACCGGACCACGCTGGCGGCGAACGCCCTGCTGCGCCGCAGTTTGCCGTCCGCCGAGCGCACGCTGGCTTACCTGCACATCGATCTGCTCGCCCTGTATCTCACCGCCCCCGACATCCGGACGATGATCGACATGGCCATCGAGGACCGCGCGCAGAAGTAGCTCATCCAGGCAGCACAAAGCGGGCGGGACAGCACGGTTAGTGTGCTGTCCCGCCTGGAAGTTTGATTCAGTCTTCCGCGTCTGGATCGCTGAACTCGCTGAAGTACCCCTGATCCAGCAGTTCCTGCTCTTTAGGTTTGTAGTACGACCTCGACACGGTTTCAGGCAGGTCGCCCAGCAGGGTCGCCGCCTGCTGAATGTCGCGCATCGTGGCGTTCTCCCCGGTGATGATGTGCGTGGCGACATGGTGCCGCACGATATAGGGCCGGTAACGGTGCCCCCTGACCTCCAGGCAGGTGCTCAGGATGCCTCTGTAAAACATCGCATTCAGGCACCGTTTCCACTTCACCGGTCCCTTCAATCCCGTGGTCCGGCCCCGCGAGGGCAACACCCAGGGGCACTGTTCTTCAAAATCAGCACCGATGTAGACCGTCAGCTGAGCACGCCACCACTCAATCCACTCTGTGGCGGCCTTTGGGAGCTCCAACTCATAACGCCGGGGAACTTTGCACCGCTCAAGGTTCTTGGTTTCCTCAGGCTCGAACTGCACGCACCAGCGTCCCCGATTATTCTTGTACAGATGTTGGCCCCAGCACATCATGGTCCAGTTCTCCAGACGGATGGGCATGAAGGGGGCCAGTGCGAAGAACATCGCGGTTCGGCGGCGGGTGTACGTCTGGTTGACGTAGGCATTGCCACGCCGATTCCGGGGCACATGGATCTTCGCGTGCCGGGCGACCTCATGCATCTGCTTTGGGGTCAGGACGGGCACAGCCTGCAGCTTGACGGCCTTTTTGTGGTTCTCCCGCTCCACCTCAATGCCCAGCTGGTACATCCTGATCCAGGGGGCCTCCGGGTGTTTCGAGAACGGCTCATAGCCACTCTTCAGCTCCCCCATGATTTCCAGGTAGCGGGCGACGCCACCTACCGAGAAGCACACCTGCCTCACCATGGAGTACCCGCCCTTCTCTTTGCGCTGCGGGTACCAATGGGCGAACCGCTCGAGCAGATCCAGGTCGACCAGGTCAATCAGGCGAACATCCTGGCGACCCTCCTCCTTCACGCAGAACTCAAGAAGCCGGTTCAGGCCATGCCGATACCCCTCGAGTGTTCTGGGGCGCAGCTTTCGCCGCTTGAACAGGCGCCAGCCTGGGCCGAAGTAGGCCTTGTCGCCATACGCCAGCTGCAAGTGAGCAAACTGTTTTGCGGCAGCTTCCGGCCACTCCGTATGTAAAAAGGGTGGCAGCGGGCTCGCTCCGGTCTCGTGCAGCTCGCGCCAGGTCTTCGGCCGGTACTCCTCCAGATTGAGTACGGGCTGGAGATCCCGCCGGAGGGCCCGAATCCAGGACTGCAGGCTGCTGGCCAGATGAGGTTTGAGCCCGCCTTTGAGCCTTTCGCCTGCTCCCTTGAGGACAGCCTCAATCACGTGCTGCTCCTCCAAGGCTAGGAGCGAAAACGGTGCCTCGTGCAGGTTTTCGTGCTCAGCGAAGCCCAGGCAGAGATCCCGCAGGGCACGTCGGTAGTTCGCCAGGTCCGAGGCAGAACGCTCTCCATTGAGACCGCCTTTGCCATCATGTCTGGGAAGCGACTTCCAGTAGTCGAAACCCTCTTGCATATTTTTCGGTGAATTCTCTTTTACCTGTGTCATTTTGTTTACTCCCTTGCTTGGATTCATATATCGCTCTTGTTCACAACGAAGTCAACTTCTGTGGCGTCGACGTAGAACTGCTTTGTTGTGAACAAAACTTGACTGTCGTGGACTACAGGTGCCAGGAACGGCCGTAACATCGGCGTTTTTCAAAGGCTTTCTGACCAGCATGGACACGGACGGACCCACGCGGCGTGCCTTGTTGCTGAAACCCCCGAAAACGATGCTGAAGGCTGTCCAGCACGGGATTGTTTAAGCGTGTTTTCTGTCAGAGAGACGGCGGGGTCCAGGCGTTAAAAGCTCAGCCCGGCTCAGGCGTTTGCTCCCGCGAAACTCGTACTCGCGCAGTTCATCGGCCTCCACCATGCGTTTGAGCGTCCGCTCGGAAACACAGGTGATTCGGGCCGCTTCCGGGTACGGCACCAGGTCACTCTCGGGAGAAATCAGTGTTTTCTGCTCTGTTCTGGTGTTCTCGTTCATGGTGTTTGCCTCTGAGCAGGCCGGGAGCGCTCCCCCGGTCATGCTGGGAAGGGGTTCAGGCCCCGACGCGGAGAACGCCGTCGAGCGTCAGATTGTCCGGGCCCTGCTGCAGCAGGCCGCTCATCCCGGTCACATGCAGGCGGTGCTCATGGCTGTAGACCGTGCGGTAGGTGTTCAGCGTCAGGCTCACGTTCTCGTGCCCCAGCCAGGTCTTCACCACTTCTGCCGGGACGCCCCTGGCCAGATGCAGGCTGGCGCTGGTGTGCCGCAGGCCGTGGAAGGTCACGTGCTCCAGCCCCGCCCGGGTGCCGAATTCACGGGCCAGCGTGGACAGCCGGTCCGGGTGGAACGGGGTGCCCTTCAGCGTCGTGAAGATGTGGCCGCTGTCGATCCACTTCGTCCCCACCATCACCCCGAGCGCCTGCTGCCGGACTTTCCAGGCGGCCAGCAGCGCCACCGTCTCAGGAGCCAGGGGCACGGTCCGGTCACCGGCCTCGGTCTTGGGGGTTCCGGGTGTTGGGCGGCCCCGGACCACCACCAGGTTGTCGCGCACGTGCAGGAGGCCCCGCCCTAGGTCCACCTGTTCCCAGCGCAGCGCGGCCGCCTCGCCCCGCCGCAGACCCAGCAGGCCCGCGATGTGGAACACCGGG
Source organism: Deinococcus aerolatus (assembly GCF_014647055.1). Taxonomy (NCBI): domain Bacteria; kingdom Thermotogati; phylum Deinococcota; class Deinococci; order Deinococcales; family Deinococcaceae; genus Deinococcus; species Deinococcus aerolatus. The sequence continues at coordinate 14,719 of NZ_BMOL01000033.1, forward strand.
CCGGCGATCTCCTCGAACGGCGCGGCCGCCTGCAGGAACGCCTCCAGATGCTCGGGGCTCAGGGCCCGGTTCTGTTTGACCCGCCGGGGGACCCGGGCTCCGAGCAGCTCGACATCCTTGGCGACATTCCGGGGCACCAGGTCATTGACCACCGCGAGTTGCAGGGCCTGCCGCAGCAGGGCGCGCACCTGGCGCAGCAGGGAAAGGCTGTAGGTCCGGGCCAGCAGCAGGTACAGCTGCTGGATGTGCTGGGGTTTGAGCTTTTGCACTTTGAGCGGTCCGAGATGCGGTGCCAGATGCAGCCGGATCAGGTCCTCGTTGTTCGCCAGCGTCTTGGGCTTCCACTCGTCCCGCCGGATGGCGATCAGCTCCCCGAGCAGCGCTTCCACGGTTAGGGTGTGGGGGCTCCGGAGCAGGCCGCGGCTGTGGTCGGTCAGCAGCTGGGCCAGCACCAGCCGCGCCTCGGCTTCGGTGGGCACCACCCGGCTGACCTGCTGCTGGCGGCCGCCGGTCATGGCCACCGTGACCTTGACCCGGTACTGCCCCTTGTATGGGCGCAGGCTGGCCGCCCCGTTCGGTGCCTTGGTTCGTTTCCTGGGGGCCGCTTCAGGCATGGCTGGCCTTGCGCTGCTCGTGCTGGCGGTGCTGTTCGGTTTCCCACCCGCGCACGGCTTCAGCGGAGATGCGGAATTCCTTCTGTCCGACGCGCACCGCGAAGATCGCGCTGGAGTGAACCATGCCGTAGACGACTTTTTTGCTGACGCCAAGGTACTCGGCAAATTCCTGGATGGAGAAGTAGTGTTTCAAGTTCGAAGCCTCCTAGAGGAGAAAGGGCTTCGGCGTGGTGGGGGCCGCGGCTCGACGCGCAGGGCGGAGCGGGTCAGCAGGGCTGACGGGGCGGGGTCAGGTCATCACATCGTTTTGAGAAGCACCACAAGCCATTTAACCGCTCAAAACGATGCGGCGGTGCGGGGCTCCACTCCAGCGTGGACCTGGGGCCGGATGATCCTTGGCCGCGTTCGTGGCGCGATCATGCAACCTTCCGCCCGGTCGTACTCGTCCCGGACGGCCCGCTGGATCAGGGCCACGAGGGCGTGAAGCAGCACGTGCAACTCTTCCCAGTTCGGCAAGGCAGCCAGAGCCCGGAGGGCGCGGGCCCGTCCCAGCAGGCGGGCGAAGCCGAACACGTTGAGTCCACGATGGGTTCCCCGGTTGAACATCCGATTGACGGCCTCGAAAGTGCTCTCCACCTGGGCATTCCCAGCTTGCTTGCGGCGCAACTCGGCATGACGGCTCGTCCTGCGAGAGCCGTACGGATTGGAGGTGCGGGAAAGGGAAGTCATGGGAGGAAACGTGCCCAATGGGGCCGTAACAACCACCGTAGAACATGAAACGCTCGCTGTCTATGGTCAAGCGCGGTTGTTTGAGCATCGTGCGTGCTGGAGGGCATTTGTGCGCTATTGCTGGTTCTGCTGGTGCTGTGGGGAGAGACCGACCATCCTCTCGTCAACCACTCAATAGGTCGGATTTCCCCCGTGAGGGTGACCCGGTAATATTTACAGCAAATGACAGAATAGTTGCAGTGCAGAGCGAAGCCTGGGCCACTCCTGGAGCAGTTCGGGGACCATCATAAATTTGCTCAGCGTGGAGCTTTTTTTCTGTCATTTGCTCTAGAGGCTGGAGGACAGGCCATCCAAAATTGCGGGAGGGTTTCTGCTGGGTTCAGAATCGGGTGTGACGCGACGTGCCTACCCCAGCGATGTTGATGACGAGACGTACCACTTTCTGCTGCCGTATCTGGCCCTGAGTCCAGAACACGCTCCACAGCGGAAATATCCCCTCCGAGACGTGTTGAACGCATTGTTCTGGATGAGCCGCACTGGAGCGCAATGGGAATATTTACCGCATGACTTTCCCCCGCCTGAGATCGTGCGAT
>NZ_BMOL01000034.1 GCF_014647055.1 Deinococcus aerolatus
GGCGGATGCAGTGGGTCAGGTGCCCGGCGTGTTCGGTCTCGCCTAGGCAGGCGTCGGCGCAGGAAGTACACACCTGGGCACACTCGAAGCAGGCCTCGATGCAGGTGGTCAGGGCGTTCATGTCGAAGGGGGACTGGCCGAGTTGCGGGTGCGTCTGCAGCATGCGGGTGATGGCGGAACCAGCGTTCTGGGTCATGGTGATACCTCCGGAGAACAGGGTGGGGAGTGGCTGTGGCTGGGACGTTCGGTTCCTATCGTGCAGAGCGGTGTGTTAAGCCCCTGTAAAGCGCCGCGCTCCCTCAAGGTTGGCTCAAGACGGGGGAAGGCCACAGCCGACGGGGTGGGCGACCACCAGCAAGCCCCCTCGCAAGAGGGGGCCTGTCCATGTCGTCTGGCTCAGCTGGCTGTGGCCGTGGGCTCCAGGCTGTCACGGAGACGCGTCAGCAGTTCCTCGCCGCGCTCGTAGCCGGGGCGCACGAAGACCATTGCCATGTTGCTCCAGTCCTGCACGGCCGCAACCTCCTGGCCACCTTCGTTCAGCTTCAGGTGTGGATACGCGCCGTACTCCACGAAGCAGCCGAATTCGGTGGCCACCTTCTCCAGGGTGAGGGTGCTCTGCTCGGTCCAGCGCACCAGATACGGCAACAGGAACGCGGGCTTGCCGCATGAGCCGCCCAGGCCCACCAGCGGCAGGCCGGCAACGGTGGGCACCTCGTCGCGCAGCTGGGCACGGGTCAGAAAAGCCTGGCGGTCACGCACGAGGGCGGGGCCAGTCTTCATGGAAGCAACGTAGGGGCCAACAGTGAGCTTGGTCATGGGTGTTCTCCTCAGGGGTGCGCGGAAAGTCGTTGACTTTCCGCGCAGATGGGCTTCAGGCGTGCGCGGGCAGGGAAGGCTGGGCAGTGACGGTGACCGCGTCCGGCTTCACGGGGGGACGGAAGCCGCGCAGCCTCAGGGCGTTGGACAGGACGAAGACGCTGGAAAAGCCCATCGCCGCCGCCGCGAGCACCGGGCTGAGCAGGAGGCCGAAAGCCGGGTACAACACGCCCGCCGCGACGGGAATCAGGATGATGTTGTAGGCGAAAGCCCAGAACAGGTTGAGCTTGATGTTGCGCAAGGTGGCGCGGCTCAGGGCGAAGGCGTTGGGCACGCCGCGCAGGTCGCCCGACATCAGGATCACGTCGGCGGTTTCCACCGCCACGTCCGTGCCGGTGCCAATGGCCAGGCCCACGTCGGCCTGAGCAAGTGCGGGAGCATCGTTGATGCCGTCCCCAACGAAGGCGACTTTGTGGCCCTTGGCCTGAAGCTCCTTGACCGCGTCACTCTTGCCGCTGGGCAGGACTTCTGCCAGCACCTCGTCAATCCCCAGCTGCCGGGCGATCGCAGTTGCGGTGCGCTGGTTGTCCCCGGTGATCATCGCCACCTTCAGGCCCATGCGGTGCAGGGCGTTCACGGCCTCCTGACTGCCTTCCTTGATGGGGTCTGCCACGGCGATGATGGCCGCGAGCCCGCCATCCACAGCAGCGTACAGTGGGCTCTTGCCCTCATCACCAAGCTGCTGCGCCTGCTGCGCGAAGACGTTCACGTCCAGCCCCAGCCGGGTCATGTAACGGTCGGCCCCCACCTGCACCAGGTGCCCGTCCACAGTCGCTTCCAGGCCATAGCCGGGCACGGCTTCAAAGGCCCCCGGCTTCAGGATGGTGATGCCCTCGCGTTTCGCGGCGTCCACGATGGCCCGGGCGATGGGGTGCTCGCTCTGCTCCTCCGCAGCAGCGACCAGCCTCAGGACACTGGCGCGGTCAAAGCCGGGGGCCGTGACCAGATCGGTCAGTTCAGGCCGCCCCTTGGTGAGCGTGCCGGTCTTGTCCATCGCCACCACCTGCACGTCCTGAAGACCCTCCAGCGCGCCCCCGCCTTTGAACAGCACACCCAGCTCAGCAGCCTTGCCGGTGCCGACCATGATGCTGGTGGGAGTTGCCAGGCCCATCGCGCAGGGACAGGCGATGATCAGCACCGCGACGGTCGTGATCAGGGCGAAGCTCAGCGCGGTCTGGCCGCCCAGGAGCAGCCACAGCAGGAAGGTCAGTGCGGCGATGCCCAGCACGACCGGGACGAAGACCGCGACCACCCTGTCGGCGAGACCTTGGATGGGCGGCTTGCTGCCCTGGGCCGTCTCGACGAGCTTGATGATCTGCGCGAGGGCCGTGTCCGCGCCGATGCGTGTGGCACGGAAGCTCAGGGCGCCGTTCTGGTTGATGGTGCCGCCCACGACGCCGGCGCCCTCCTGCTTGCTCACCGGGACGGGTTCGCCGGTGATCATGCTCTCGTCCACGAAGGAGTTGCCGCTGACGACCTCGCCGTCGACCGGGATCTTCTCGCCAGGCCGGACGGAGATCAGGTCGCCCACCAGCACTTCATCGGTGGGCAGGTCGAGTTCCTGCCCGCCCCGCACGACACGGGCCGTCCTGGCCTGCAGGGAGAGGAGTTTTTTCATGGCCTCGCTGGAACGACCCTTGGCGATGGCCTCGAAGTACTTGCCCAGCAGGATCAGGGTGATAACCACGCCCGAAGCCTCGTAGTACACGTGGGCGGTGCCTTCCGGGAAGATGCCGGGCGCGACCGTGGCAACCAGCGAGTACAGGAACGCGGCCGAGGTGCCGATCATCACCAGGGCGTTCATGTCCGGGGATTTCATCTTCAGGCTTTTCCAGCCCAGGCGGTAGAAGCGCCGCCCCGGCCCGAACTGGATCGGCACGGCGAGCGCCAGCATCACCCAGTTCAGGGTGCCCATCACGCCGTGTCCGAAGGAGTTCATCAGCCAGTCGTTCACCGCGGGAACAAGCATCGGTACCATGGCGATCAACATCAGGGGAAGGGCAAACGCCGCGCTGAACATCACCTGCCCGCGCAGGTGGGTGACTTCCCGCGCCCGCGCTTCACGTTCCTGGTCCTCGCGGCTGAGTCCAACTTGTTCCTCTAGGACCTCGTAGCCGGAGTCCCGAATGGCCGCCTTGAGTTGCCCGGGGCTCACGCTGGAGGGGAGGTACTGCACGGTGGCCCGCTCGGTGGCCAGATTGACGCTGGCAGCCAGCACGCCGTCTACCTTCTTCAGGGCACGTTCGACCCGGCCCACGCAGCTCGCGCAGGTCATGCCCTGCACGCCCAGCGTGGTGTGGCTGACGATGGGTTCGTAGCCCACGTCCTTCACTGTGTCCAGCAGCACCTGGGGCGTCGTGAGGGCCGGGTCATAGGTGACCGTTGCGCGCTCTGTGGCGAGATTCACGCTGGCACTCTCGACCCCCTCCACCTTCTTCAGCCCGCGCTCCACTCTCCCGACGCAGCTTGCGCAGGTCATGCCCTGCACGCCTATCTCGATGGTCTTGGTCATTTCTCTGCTCCTTCGATCCCCCCAGGGGGGATGTGAATGCTGTCATCATAGACCCTGGTACGGGGGGTTGGCAAGAGGGCTTGACGCATTCTATGTACCAGACGGTAATCTTCCAAGAGGATATTGACACCCAGGGGGGGAGGGTGTAGCCTGACTTCAGGAGGAAGACCATGACCAAGATTGAACTGGACATCACCGGCATGACCTGCGGGCACTGCCAGACAGGCGTGACCAAGGCCCTTGAGAACGTCCCCGGTGTCACCGGGGCACAGGTGGACCTGAGCACCGGCAAGGCTGTGGTGCAGGGCGACGCTGAGCCGCAACAGCTCATCGCAGCCGTCACCGAGGAAGGCTACGGCGCCCAGGTGGCGAACCCATAATGGCAGGGGAGACGACCGCTGCTGGGCTGCTGGACGTGACCCCCCCGGAGGGGGAACACTGCCATACAGGCCACACCCTCTGCATGCCAGAGGACAGCCGCAAGCGCGCCGCGCGTCGTCTCGCCATCGCCCGCGGTCACCTCGAGAGCATCCGACGCTCTCTGGAAGACCCGGACGTGTACTGCGTGGATGTCCTGCGGCAGATCAAGGCCGTACAGGGCGCACTGGACGGCGCGGCAGGCGTAATTCTGCGGGGCCATCTCGAAGCGCATGTGGCGACGGCTGCCACGCGCGGCGACGAGAAGGAAATCGTCGATGAGTTGATGGAAATCTTCAAGTACACCTGATCCCGCCCGGCACATTCCCGGGGGGTGGACGTGGGTCTGCCCCCTGTCCTTGAGAGGTTCACCATGCCAGAAGTCATCTTATACGCGACGCCCACCTGCCCCGACTGCCACGCCCTGCGCCTGTGGTTCGACCGGCACGGGGTGACCTATGAAGAGCGTGATCTGACGGACCCTGCCGTGGCGGACGGGGCAAAGGCGCAGTACGGCGTGCGCGTCGCGCCCATTACCGTGATCGGCGAGCAGTTCTTTTACGGCACCTTTGACCAGCAGCGGCCAGAGATCGAGGCGCTTCTGACCTGAATTTTACAGAGCCTGAACAGGCCCGGCCTATGTTGCCCGGATGGGCAGGAGAGACGCATGACGACGCAAGACCACAGCGGTCACCAGGGCCGTCAACACGCACCGGCGGACGCCGTTCTTGAAGTGGCGTTCCACGACTGCCACGACGCTTCGGAGTTTGCCGATCTGGAACGGAGCCTCGCGCGGGTCCCTGGCGTGATCTCCGTCCATATTGACCGCACCCGCGCGGTGGCGCACCTGGGGTATGACCCGGGAAGGGTCACCGAAGCCGGGCTTCGGCAGCACCTGCGTGAGGCTGGCTACAACTGCGCCTGCCAGGACTGCCTGCCGTCCTCAGTGCAACAAGGGCACCCGAGCGTCGGTCACGAGCACCACGGACATGAGGCATCCAGCAGCGGCGCAGGGGAACATGACCACGCGGCGATGGACCACCCAGGGAGCACTGGAGCGCCGGACGGACACGGAGCGGCCAGCCATGGCCCCCACACGGGTCACGACGCCCACGCCGACATGGGCCACGACGAACACGCGGGGCACGGCGCGGAGATGGTCAACGACATGCTGCGCCGCTTCGTGGTGTCGCTGATCCTCACCGTCCCGATCGTGCTGTACTCCCCGATTGGCGGGCTGCTGGGCTTCACGGCGCCGCCGCCCTTCGGCCTGTCGATGGCCTGGTTCGGGCTGATCCTCGCCACACCGGTCGTGTGGTGGGGGGGCTGGCCGTTCATCTCTGCGGCCTGGCGTGCCCTCAAGCGGCGCGAGGCGAACATGATGACCCTGATTGCCACGGGCATCCTGGTCTCATACGTCTACTCGGTCTGGGTCACGCTCTTCCTGCGGACGGATGAGGTGTTCTTCGAGGCCGCCGCGATGCTCACGACCTTCTCGCTGGTCGGGCACTGGCTGGAGATGCGCTCGCGCTTCGCCACGGGGCGGGCGGTGGAGGCCCTGTTGAAGCTGGCGCCAAGCACCGCCCGCGTGGTGAGGGACGGGCAGGAAACCGAGGTGCCGCTGGAGCACGTTGTGGTGGGCAATGAGATCGTGGTGCGCCCCGGCGACCGGGTGCCGGTGGACGGCGAGGTGGTTTCCGGCGACTCCTACGTGGACGAGAGCATGATCACCGGCGAGCCCATCCCTGTTCAGAAGACGGCGGGCAAGTCGGTGACGGGCGGCACCGTCAACCAGAATGGAGCCTTCACCTTCCGGGCGACGGCGGTGGGGGCAGACACCGCCCTCTCGCGCATCGTCCAGATGGTGCAGAACGCCCAGGCGAGCAAGGCGCCGGCGCAGCGCCTGGCCGACACCGCTGGAAAGTACCTGGTGTTCGTGGCCCTGGGCAGCGGCTTGATCGCCTTTCTGGTCTGGTCTCTGCTGGGAGCGGGCGTCGTGTTCGCCCTCACGGCCGCTGTCTCCACCATCGTCATCGCCTGCCCGGACGCGCTGGCGCTCGCCACGCCAACCGCCATCACCGTGGGCGTCGGCAAAGGGGCACGGGAAGGCGTGCTGTTCAAGAACGCCGCCGCGCTGGAGGGGACGGCCGGGGTGGACACCGTGATCTTCGACAAGACCGGGACGCTGACGGAGGGCAGACCCGCCCTGACCGACCTGGTGCCCACAGCGGGCGTGAATGAAAGTGACCTTCTGCACCTGGCGGCCTCTGCCGATCAGCCCTCGCAGCACCCGCTGGCTGAGGCCATCGTGAAGGCGGCCGGGGCCCGGGGCGTGACAGTCCGGCGTCCCCAAGCCTTTGACAGCATCCCCGGCCATGGCGTGGAGGCGACCGTCCAGGGCCAGCGGGTGCTGATCGGCAACCGCAAGCTGATGGACCGGGAGGGGGTGGAGGTCAGCTCCCTGGCGGGTGAGATGGACCGGCTTGCGGCGGACGGCAAGACGGCCATGTACGTGGCGGCAGACGGGCACCTGCTGGGCGTGGTGGCGGTGGCCGACCAGATACGGGCGTCGGCCAGGGTGGCGGTCATGGAGTTGCGTCGCCTGGGCGTGCAGACGGTGATGCTCACCGGGGACAACCGCCGCACGGCGGACGCGGTGGCCCGGCAACTGGGGATCGACACGGTGATCGCGGACGTGCTGCCGGGAGAGAAGGCCGCCAAGGTTCAGGAGTTACAGGGCCAGGGCCGCAAGGTCGCGATGGTGGGCGATGGGGTCAACGACGCGCCTGCCCTGGCTCAGGCCGAGATAGGCATGGCCATCGGGGCCGGAACCGATGTGGCCGTCGAGACTGCGGACGTGGTCCTGGTCAAGAGTGACCCGGCGAGCGTGGCGGTCGGCATCACCCTGGCCCGGCACGTCCGGGGCAAGATCGAGCAGAACCTCTTCTGGGCTGCCATTTACAACCTGCTGGCGATCCCTTTCGCGGCGGGCGTGCTATACCCGAGCTACGGCATCCTGCTGCGCCCGGAGTGGGCCGCGCTGCTGATGAGCGCCAGCACCGTGATCGTCACGCTCAACGCCCTATCGCTGAATCGACTGCGGTTTAACCGCCCCGCCGTGACGGCGGCCTGAGCGCTGCAAAAGAAGGGCCCCCACCGCAGATGGTGGGGGCCTGTACAGCACGCTTTAATGGTGGCTGTCGTGATCAGCTCCAGCAGGTTCGCCCGGCGCAAGATTCCGCGCTCCCGCCACACCAGAGCGCCGTGCCGGGAAGCTCACGCTGTTCGGGCCACGGCCGGTGGGAACCTGGGGGGCCGGTATGTCGCGCGGTAAGGTCCACCACCCAGAGCGTGTTCGCGGAGGTGTTGGTCACGTAGGTGTAGCGGCTGTTTGGCACGGCCGTGACGCCGCGCGTCCCGGCGCCGGCGGTGATGGTCGCCAGGACGCTGAACCGGACGGTGGATGGGGCATGATCTTCCTTGTGACCTCTTCCATGCCCGCGCGGCCCGCCGACCCGTACGCGGTGATCAAGGCCGAGTTGATCGCCCAGTTCGCCCTGGGTCCCGGCTCCCTGCATGGGCCGGAACACTGGCAGCGCGTCGAGGACACCGCCGTGCGCCTCGCCCAGTTGGGGGGAGGCGACGTCCAGGTGGCCCGCTGGTTCGGCCTGTTCCATGACGCGGCCCGGCACAGCGAGGGCACGGATTCCCGTCACGGCCACCGGGCGGCCGGGCTGGTTGACCGTTACCGGACCTGGCTGGGCCTCACCGCCACCCAGCTCGGGCTGCTGCAGTGGGCGTGCAAACACCACGCCAGCGGCCAGACCACCGACGAACCTACCGTGGGCGCGTGCTGGGACGCCGACCGACTTGATCTGCCCAGAGTCGGGATTCAACCTCAGGCGAGGTATCTGAGCACTGTGGCGGGCAGACAGCAGGCGCTGCGGCTGTTCCCCGCGGCGGCAGGCGGCCGTGAGCACCCCGGCTGAGTCAGGCGTCGACGCAAAGATCCCCGCCAGCGTCAGTGGAGGCCAGCGAGGTCCTCCAGGGTCGCGTGGCTGCGCCGTTGCTAACCAGGGAAGCGGCTGGTGAGCAAGTCTGCGCCGTCACAGCGAGTCTGAGGCGGTAGCGAGAACCTGTCGTGAGCAGTCTTGATCTGGTAAGTGCATCGGGCGCCTTCGGGTCGAGACGGTGGGGGGCTGACTCCTGAAGCGGACCAGTGGGGGGGCCGTCCCGCGGGACGGCCCCCCTCGTGCAGTGGCCTCAGACAATGGTGTCTGGGGCATATTCAAAACTGACACCTCACCGCCGCGCACTCGGAACTGGTCCCGCCTGAGGTGGGCGGCTCCAGCGGGGTTGGCCATCCCCCGCCCGCTTCGCCGTGTACATCGCCTGGTCTGCCAGACGCAGCAACTCATCGTGTTCCACCGCGTCGTCCGGAAAGGCAGCCATGCCGATACTCCACCTGACCTGGACCGGCTGACCGGCCACCACAAATGGTTGAGTGAATGCCTGCTGAACCCGGGTCATCGCCACCTCCGCACCCTGCGGCGAGCGCAGATCGGTCAGCACGACCGTGAATTCATCCCCGCCCAGGCGCGCCACCAGATCGCTGGTCGTCACGGTCTCCCGCAGGCGCTGACCCACCTGCACCAGCAGCGCGTCCCCCGCCGCGTGACCGAGCGTGTCATTGACGCTCTTGAAGCCGTTAAGGTCCATCAGCGCCAGCACCACGCGCTCGCCCACCTGCTCGGCACGGCGCATGGCCTGCACCAGATGCTGGCGGTGATGCATGCGGTTGGGCAAGCCTGTGAGCGGGTCGTTGAGGGCCAGATGACTCAGTTCATCCACGGCCCGGCGGAGGCTGAGTTCGTCCATCACCAGCGCCGCAAAATCCTCCAGGTCCGCCTCATCCTCGGCCGTGAAGACGCGGGGCTTGCTGTCGAGGACGCACAAGGTGCCCAGCTTGTGCCCGTCGGGCGTGACCAGCGGGGAACCTGCGTAGAACCGGATATGCGGATCATCCGTGACGGCGTCGTAGAGCCGCAGCCGCGGGTCACGTTGCGCGTCCGGAATGACCATGGTGCCGGGCTGCCCGATGGTCACCGCGCAGAAGGACTGGTCGATGGGGGTCTGCGTGCCTTCGAAGCCGACGCGGGCTTTGAACCACTGCCGGTCAGCGTCGATCAGGCTGGTCAGGGCCATCGGCATCCTGAAATGGCGCGCGGCCAGCCGGACGATTCGGTCGAATTGCGGCTCCGGATCTGTATCGAGAATGCCGTAGCGGTACAGAGCTTCAAGTCGAGCCTGATCACGGATCAGCCCATTTGTCGTGTCTGAAGTCGGCACTGGGGTCAGGGGCGATTGGGTCATTTGCCCTCCGGCATATTTAGGCACTTATTTTTTCTACTGGAACAACACCTCTGATGGATGTGACTTTCTTTGTCGGGGCTGAACTCTGACCTCCCCACGTCAGGTCACCTGTCCTCCAGCAGGGTCAGGAACGCCTGAACCACATGGGGATCGAAGTGACTGCCAGCACTCGCCTGGATATGTTCCAGGGCCTTCTCCCGTGTCCACGCCATCCGGTAAGGGCGGTCGCTGGTCAGCGCGTCATACACATCCACCACCGCGAACGCTCTGGCGGTCAGGGGAATCACCTCGCCCTTCAGGCCCAACGGGTAGCCGCTGCCGTCCCACTTCTCGTGGTGGTACTCCGGAATGTCCAGCGCCGAGCGGAGGAACCGGATCGGTGAGAGCAGCTCCACCGCGTGGCGGGGATGCTTTTTCATCTCCACCCACTCCTCGTCGGTCAGCTTCCCGGGCTTCAGGAGAATCGCATCCGGAACGCCCATCTTGCCGATGTCGTGCAGCAGCGCGCCCCGCCGCACATTCACGAGCTTCTCGGACGAAACGCCCAGCTGCTGACACAAGGCCACAGTCATTTCGGTGACCCGCCTGGAGTGGCCCTCGGTCTCCTCGTCACGCAAGTCGAGCGCCCTGGCCCAGCCTTCGATGGTCTCGTCGTACGCCAGGCGCAGCTCTAAGTTCTTGCGTTCCAGTTCGGTGAAGAGCTGGATGTTCTCGACCGCGATGGCGGCCTGACTGGCCAGGGTGCCCAGTAGCTCAAGCCACAGCGGCGAGAGTGGCAGCGCCTGGCGGTGGAGCACCTCGATGACGCCCACCACCTTGCCTCTGGTGATCAGCGGCACGGCGTAATACGCAGCGGACGTGAAGTCGTCATGCCGCAAGAGGTTCTGCTCGTCTGGGCTGAACCGCACCGTGCTCAGGTCCGGCAGGTGGAGGGGCTGGCCGCTCAGCGCGACCTGGCCGGCCAGCGCGAACCCGACTTTCACGCCGGAGCTCTGGAGGTTGGCTGGGGAAAAGCCCCGCAGCGCGGTGTACTCGAGGGCCAGGGTGTCGGGGTTGAGAACCAGGGTGCTGGCCGCGTCCACACCGAGTTGCTCGCACAGGTGGTCCACCACCAGACTCAGCGTCAGATTCAGATTGGCACTTGAGGCGATGGATTGATCGATGGCTCGCAGGCCGGTGATATGGCGCAGTTGTTGACGAAGATCGGTGTTGAGCGTCAGGATTTCCTGTTCGGCAGCGAGGCGGGCACCGATGTCATGCGTGATCGTGGCCACACCTATCACCTGGCCTGCTGTATCGCGCACTGGCGAGGCCGTTGTAGACACGGATATCCGGCGGCCGTCCTTGGCCACCCGGACCGTCTCGAACGGTTCAATCCGCTCATCTTGCGTGACCTTCTTGAAGTTGGCGACACTCTCCGCATACAGTTCTGGTGGGGTCACCAGCGTCAGCGCCTGACCGATGGCCTCGGTCGCGCTATACCCGTACAACTGTTCAGCCGCCCCGTTCCATGACCGGATGGTGCCGTCGAGGACGACGCCGACGACAGCAGCATGGCTGGCCTGGACGATAGCGGCCAGGAACGCCTGATCCTCCTCGGCCGCTTTGCGCCCGGTGATGTCGCGGGCCACGCAGTAGATCTGCGGATGGTCGGGAATGACCATGGCGTTCCACTCCAGCCAGACGGTGTGCCCGTCCTTATGGAGATAGCGGTTCTGGTACACGGTCGCGACCTGCTGCTCGGCCTTGCCCTTCTGCATCATGCCCGCACCCTCAGCGTGGGTTGCGATCAGGTCATCGGGATGCACGAGTTCGAGTAAGGAGCGGCCGATCAGCTCCTCAGGCGTGTGGCCTAGGAGGCGCTCGCACGCTGCATTGACGCTGATTACTGTGGCACGAGGGCCAATGATCGTGATCATGTCCAGCGACAGGTCCAGCGTGCGTTGCAGCTCGGCGGCAACCTGCCGGTAACGCGCCTCACTCTCCTCCAGCTGCTGGTGGGCACGCTTCTCACTGGTGATGTCACGCACCAACGTCAGCAGACACGCCTCCCCACCAATCGTGACCGGAACGACCGACACGACCGTGTCAGCCACCATTCCGGACTTCAGGCGGAACTGCACCTCGTGGCTGAGGACCTTTCCCTGTTCCCGAAGGATTCGCCCAACGTCTTCAAATTCCAGCGGATCGACCCAGAACTTCAGATCGTGCGGGGTACGCCCGATCATCTCCTCGCGGCTGTATCCGCTCACGCGCAGGAACTCGGGATTGACGTCGATGTAGTGGTGGTCGCTGATCCGGGCGACGACGATGGCCATCGGGGCGGCCTCAAATACGCTGGCGAAGCGCTCCTCGCTGGCCCGCTGCTCCTCCTGAGCCTGACGCTGCTCGGTAACGTCTCGGGTGAAGACCGAGACACCGTCCTCAGCCGGGTAGACGGTGGCCTCGATCCATCTGCCGAACACCTCGAGATGGCTGACGGCCTCGTGGCAACTGCCGGTGTCTCTGGCCCGCTGAATGGCCTGCACCACCGCCGAGTCTTCGATCTCCGGGAAGGTTGTGAGCAGGTTGTGCCCGGTGAGTTCTTCAGGACGCTTGCCAGCGATGCTGGCCGCAGCAGCGTTGAGGTAGGTGTAATTCAGGTGCTGGTCGAACGAGATGAAGCCGTCGGTCATTCGCCCGAGGGTGGACGTCAGCTGCCCATGAAGCTGGGCCTCGTGAAGCCTGGCTTCCTCGCGGGCCGTCACGTCATTCTGAAAGCCCACGAAGCGCGTGACCGTTCCGGTCGCGTCGCGCACTGGATTGAGGGTCAACTCGTTGTAGAACAGCGTGCCGTCCTTGCGGTAGTTGCGCAGGGTGATGGTCACCTGCTGCTGCTGCTCAATGGCCTGCCGGATCTCACGAACGCCGGGCTGATCGTGGTCGTGACCCTGCAGGATGCGGCAGTTGCGTCCGAGGAGCTCGGCAGCCGAGTAGCCGCTCAAGCGCTCGAAGGCCGGGTTGACGTACACGATCGGCTGGTCGTCCTGGAGCGCATCGGTCATCACGGTGCCGACAGCGGAAGATTCAATGACCTGGCGTAAGAGCTGAAGTTCGGATAGATGGACGGGGAGCTCTGACATCAGGGGGAAGCCTCTCTCGAGTGGACTGGTGCGCTGCTTGACGCAGAAGCGGAGAAGAGTAGACCCTCTGTACGGCAGACTCCCACAGCACGTCATTCATGGTTGTCACAATGCAGATTCCACTGGGCTGCGCTGTCCAATTTCGGTATCCCCCAACTGGACAATCTGACAGGAGAAGAGGTATGCCCCCGGTTCTCTGCATTCCTTTTAGGCTTTGCCGTGAAACTGAACCTTGGTGGCCCAAGTTGGCTCCAGATGCGCACTGCTACCCGGGCGGCCGATTTTGCTGTGCCCGCAGTATTGGCAGCTGTGTACCGCTTGACACCTACAGCTCAACAGGAACTTCCAATAGAACAGGTGAGGCGAGCAGGTCAACCAACCAGGTGTTCACGTCCACCAGTTCAGGCCCGGTAATTTCGTGCGCCATCTCGTATTCGCGGTAGGTGAAGGGCACGCCCAGGTCAGTGAGCAGGACCTGACTCGCTCGGCCATGATGAATGCCGAGTTTCGCGTCGTGCACGCCGTGCGCCACGAATACATTCGTCTGCTGAAGCTGCTTGGTCGAAGCGAAGTTCGGGCGTGCCTCGGGCAGGATCCGCCTGGAGAGCATCACCAGGCCGGCGACCAGCTCGGGCCTCGAGAGGGTCACGCTCGCCCCGATGATCGCGCCCTGCGAGAAGCCCAGCAGGAACACCTGTGCCGGATTGAAGCCGTGCTCACGCACCAGTCGAGGAAGCAGGGTGATCAGTGCTACGCGGCTCGCTTCCGCTTCGTCCGGGTTCGGGACCGGTTCTGGCGTAAAGCGCACGTTGAAGAAGGCAAACCCGTCCGGCCCGATCTGAAGGGGGCCCCGAACGCTGACGACCGCGAACCGCGGGTCGAGGGCGTCCACGAGGGCCAGCAGGTTGCGTTCGTTGCCGCCCACGCCATGCAGCAGAACCAGCACCGGGGCGCCCTGCATCGGGCCGGACCGTGGCGGCCGGAGTTCGTACGTCAGCGCAGTCACGACGTACGCTCCGCATGGAACCGCAGGGCGTTCCCAGCCGGGTCACGCACGTCAAGGCTGTGGTGTTCATGGGTGAACATCACTCCCGCCGCACGCAGGCGGCTCTCGAGTTCATCAAGGTCCTGCGCTTCAGGCAGGTTCACGTTCACGCGCAGCAGCCCGCTGGATCCCCGGGGAGCGGGGGCACCATGTTCGCTCTGCCAGGTGTTCAGCCCAAAATGGTGGTGGTACCCGCCCACGGAGATGAACAGGGCGCCGGGCCAGCGAGACACCACGTCGAAGCCCAGCACGCCGCGGTAGAAGGCCTCCGTCGCCTGGAGGTCGGTGACCCGCAGGTGCACGTGCCCGAGGGTGGTCCCTTCAGGCAGGCTGTCGAAAGGCGTATTCGCGCCGGGCTCGGCGAGCAGGCTGTTCATGTCGATGGGGTCGCCGGCCATCTGCACCTGACCGTCCTGCCAGCGCCAGGTGTCGCGCGGACGGTCGCGGTACACCTCGATGCCGTGCCCGTCCGGGTCGTTGAGATAAAAGGCTTCGCTGACAAGGTGGTCACTCTGGCCGGTGCGCAGGCCCAGTCGCGCCGCATGCTGGACCCAACGGGCCAGGTCAGCGCGGGTGGGAAGCAGGACCGCGAGGTGGTACAGGCCGGGTGAGGATGGGGGGGCGGGGTGCGCGCCCGGACGGGTTTCCAGAGCAAGCAGGGGGCGGTCAGGAAGGCCGAGGGTGACGCGCTCAAGGGTGGAGGTCAGCACGGTCATCCCAAGGAGCTGCCGGTAGAACGTGACGCTGCGGTTCAGGTCCGCGACGGTGAGTTCAATGGCGCCGAGCGTGAGGTCCGTGCGGGTCAGGGTAGGGGTGGGCAACTGAGTCATGGAGCGCTCCTTGGGAGGGGGGACAGGACCATCACGAGTATGGCGGTCCTGGCAGATCATCGCGTCGGTGCAGTGGGGACGCGCCCAGGCTTCAGACGAGGAATTTCCAGGTGCTGGTGAAGTTCGTGTTCTGGGTGAATTGCAGCTGAGTCCCGAGGAACCCGAGGCCTTCAAGCCGACGGGCACGCTCCAGGGAACCCGCGTCGATGCCGCGCAGCCCGCCTGCATTCGCCAGTTCGACGATGGCCGTTATCGCGGCCCTGTCATCCCCGGCGATCAGCACGTCCAACGACTGGCCGGCCACGTGCCCCTCCACCAGTGTGCCGGCGAAGGTGGTATTGAAGGCCTTCACGACGTGGCTGTCAGGGATGAGCGTCGCGGGTTCTTCTGCAGCGCTGGTGTGGCCACTGATGGGCAGGCCCGTGAAGTCGGCGGTGAGGGGATTGCTGATGTCCACCACGACCTTGCCGGCCAGCTGATCTCTGAGCTGCTGGGCGAGGTCCTGTACAGCCGTGTGGGACACCGCGAGCACAACCACGTCACTGGTCAGCGGCTGATCAAGCGTGGTGGCCTGGACCGTGACGTTGGGGACGCGGCCTGCACTTCAGCCGCGAGCGTCTGGGCGTCGCTGGGGTTGCGGTCGATGATGGTGATGGTGTTCCCGCCGCGGGCAGCGACGTGCGCGATGCCACGGCCCATGTTGCCGGCGCCGATGACGGTGAGGTGGGTCATATGGGTCTCCTTGAAGGGTGAATCAGGGTGAAGGGAGGGGGTTGTCGTGGAGGCGGGTGAAGGTGCTTGAATGGCTGAGGCGCGGGGCCTGCGGGTTACGTTCCAGACGGTCGCGCCGAGAACAGCAGCGGCCAGGAGCGCGAGAGTGATGGGAAGCATCCGCCCGGGTTAGGCGTTCCTGGTGCGAAGGGTATCGATGGCGTAGCGGCCAGCACCCGTCAGGGAGAGGGTGACGGTGGCAGCCAGCAGCGCGAGGGGGAATTCGACGCCGTTCGGGTTGAAGAAGCCGGCCTTGACGTGAACGAGGAGGAGCGCGCCGAGCATGTTGAGGGCGAGGAGGGGAGCGGCGATGCGGGTGAAGAGGCCCGCGACCAGGGCGGCGCCGCCCAGCAGTTCGATGAAGGCGATCAGGGGTGCGGTCAGCCCGGGGAAGGGGGCGCCCATGCCGGTGAAGGCCTCAACGGTGCCGGGCAGGGTGTAGATGGCGATCTTCTGGTAGCCGTGGGCAATGAAGATGATGCCGATCACGACGCGCAGGACGGCCAGAGCGATGTCGACGCGGTGAACGGTGGCGAAGGTGCGGGTCTGGCTGGCTTCTTGGGTGGTCATGATGTGCTCCTTGTACGTGCAAACGATAGGCGTGATAACGAGTATTTGACCGGAGAAAAGACTCAACGCGTCGTGGTCGAGTTCTGCCCAGCAGCTTCCTGAAGCAGCGTGAGCAGCAGGCTCAGCCGCTCCGGAGACAGGTGTTCGAACTGCTGATGGTGCAATGCTGCGAGCGGCGCGTCGAAGCGGTCCACCAGGGCCCGGCCTTGTGGCGAAAGGCGGGTCAGGACGACCCGGCGGTCGTGCTGGTTCCGGACACGCTCCACCAGATCCTGTTTGTCTAGGCGGTCGAGCAGCCGGGTGACGTCGGGATCCTTGTTGAGCAGTCGCTGGGCGATGTCGCCGCAGGTGAGAGGCTGGTCTCCGGCTCCACGCAGGATCCGCAGCACGTTGAACTGGGTGACGCTCAGGCCTTCGCCCTTGAACAGCTCTTCCGTATCGTCATGGAGACGGACGGCAAGGGTCTGCAAGGCGAGGTACGCGGCGTGTTCCAGATTGGCGTGTGGGATGTCGGGGGCAGTCAGGGTCATGGTCTTCCTTTGACGTTGGTCTTTAATAATTTACTCGTTATAACGAGTAATGTCAAGCGGACGTTTCGTAGGTAAAAGAGAAGGGCTGATCCTGTCTTTCGGGAAGCTGAGATCAGAAGCAGGGTTAACATCGGCTCCAACAGCGAAAAATCCGCGACAACGGATGTTGTGCATCGTCCTGCCCCAGGGACAACCGAAGTTAGCTCTGGGATCTGGTAGAAAGCGGATGTCTCCGGCCCCCTGACGGCCTGACACAAAGTATGAGAAAGCGTCCCCGGTAGGGGACACTTTCTGTTTGTGACAAT